>NZ_LGCW01000269.1:0-59300 GCF_001279365.1 Streptomyces sp. NRRL F-5755
CCCCGCACGCCCCCCATGGCATCCGCCCCCCGGCTTCGCTCCCCCGATCCCGGCCGCCCGCGCCCCGCACGCAGTTAGCACCGCCGAAACCGCAGCCCGCATCCTGTCACGCGAGGAATAACGCGCACCAGTCCACTTATGGACAGTGAAAACGGTGGAAACGGGGGGCTGTTCCCGAGGAATCGAAGAGGGGGCCGCGGGGCGTCGGCAACGCTCGAACGGCCGGTCGCCGACCCGGAAGTGATGCCCCATCACCTGGGAGAGCTGATAAATACGGCGAAAGGCTCAGCCATCGCAACGCCCAGGAAACGGCAAAGGCGCCCCCACCCCGGCACGCGGCCGGAGCGGGGCGCTGTGGTGTCAGCGACAGACCACCGTGCGTACCCTCTTAGGCACTGACCGTGGTTGCGCCGTGCGTGGATGCCTCACAAGGGCGGGTGCGCAGTGCGCGGGCGCGACGGCACACGTAGCGCGTCAGCGGCGCTTACGCGTGTCAGCTCGGGCGCGGAGGCGGCGGGCGGCAGCGGGAAGAAGCCGGGCAGGAACGCGGATGAGTACCTGCGCCGCCATGCTCCACGGCACACCGAAAACGCCCGCTGACCTGGACTTCCATCCAAGCCAACGGGCGCTTTCGCACCGTCGGGACGACAGGATTTGAACCTGCGACCCCTTGACCCCCAGTCAAGTGCGCTACCAAGCTGCGCCACGTCCCGGTGCCCGTCCGGTCCGGGTTTTGTCCCGGGCGGCCGTGCACGAGAACAATACCGCATGTCAGGGGGTGTCCACTGCCGGGTTCCGGCGGGGCGGCCGGCCGGGGGCCGTGGGCGGGGGCGGGCGGGGCTGAGTATGCGTACTCATGCGTCCCCGGGCGGGCGGCGGCACGCTACGCGCATGACCACTCCATCGATACAGCGGCCGACGACCACCGCCTTCTTCGTGCAGTCCGCGATCTCGTTCGGGCTCTCCCTGGTCGCCCTGATGGTGGGCATCGTCAAGCTGCCCGTGGGCGCCTGGGAGCGGGGCTTCCTCGGGCTGGGGCTGATCTTCGTGGTCTCGTCGGCGTTCACGCTGGCCAAGTGCGTACGGGACCGGCAGGAGGCCGAGGAGGTCACCAACCGGGTGGACAAGGCCCGGATCGACAAGCTGCTCGTCGAGCAGGACGTCTTCAAGCCCGGCCAGGTGTGACGCCGGGCGCGTCGACGCCGACCGTGTCGGGGCGCTCGCCCAGCAGGTAGCGGGCGCCCGCCCCGCTCTCCGCCGCCGCGTCGCCGGGGTTGTAGAGGCCGCATTTGCGCAGGCTCAGGCAGCCGCAGCCGATGCAGCCCGCCAACTTGCGCTTGAGCTCCTCAAGTTCGGCGATCTGCTGGTCGATGCGGCGGGTCCAGGTGCGGGCGACGCTGTTCCACTGGGCCGCGTTCGGGGCGCGGCCCTGCGGCAGCTTGGCCAGGGCGACGCCGGTCTCCTCCAGGGAGAGGCCGACCACCTGGGCCGCCCGGATGAAGGCGACGCGCCGCAGGGTGGCGCGGGTGAAGCGGCGCTGGCCGCCGCTGGTGCGTTCGGAGTGGATCAGGCCCAGTTCCTCGTAGTAGCGCAGCGCGGAGGCGGCCAGTCCGCTGCGGCCGGCGAGTTCCCCGATCGGGAGGCGGTCGTGGGGTGAAGTCATGCCGGCAGGTTAGCGCTTGACTTCAAGTGCGCTTTAAGTTGCAAGCTTCCTGCCATGACGAACACGACCACGGGCGCGACCGGGGCCGCCACCGCTTCGCCGGTCGCCGACTTCGCCGCGCTCCCCCGCCTGATGAGCCTGATGACCGGGGACGAGAAGCACGGCCCGGCCGCCACCTCCACCCTCGATGCCCTGTGGGTGCTCTACGACCGGGTGCTGCGGGTCTCCCCCGCCACCGCCGAGGACCCGGACCGGGACCGCTTCCTGCTCTCCAAGGGGCACGGCCCGATGGCCTACTACGCGGTGCTCGCCGCGAAGGGCTTCTTCCCCACCGCGTGGCTGCCGGGCTTCGGCTCGTACGACTCGCCGCTCGGCCACCACCCGGACCGGCTGCTGGTGCCGGGCGCGGAGATCGGCAGCGGTTCCCTGGGGCACGGGCTGCCGCTGGCCGTGGGCACGGCGCTGGGCCTGGCCGCCCAGGGGCGTACCGGCCCGGCGGTCTGGGTGCTGATCGGCGACGCCGAGCTGGACGAGGGCAGCAACCACGAGGCCATCGCGTACGCGGGCGCCGCCGGCCTGTCCCGGCTGCACACGCTGGTCATCGACAACTCCTCGGCGACGCACGGCTGGCGCGGCGGGATCGCCTCGCGGTTCGAGGCGGCCGGCTGGTCCGTGACGACCGTGGACGGCCGCGACCACGAGGCGCTGTACACGGCCTTCACCCGGCCGCACCCGGACCGGCCGCACGCGGTGGTCGCCCGGGTGGAGGCCAAGGAGTACGCGGGCGAGCCGAAGCCGAAGGCGGCGCCCGAGCCGGAGCCGGGCGCAGCGGCCGCCTGAGCCGCGTCCGTACCGCAGCACAAGCAGCACCGCACCCCATGACAACTTTGAAAGGTCGCCATCCGATGGACACCATGCGCGAACGTTTCGCCTCGGTCACCACCCAGCTGCTCGACGAAGACCCACGGCTGGCGGTCGTACTCGCCGACATCGGCGTGGACGGCTTCCGCACGGCCGCCGAGCGCCACCCCCGGCGGGTGGTCAACGTCGGCATCAGGGAGCAGCTGCTCATCGGCGTGGGCGGCGGTCTGGCCCTGGCCGGGCTGCGGCCCGTCGTGCACACCTTCGCCAGCTTCCTGGTGGAGCGGCCCTTCGAGCAGGTGAAGCTGGACTTCGGGCACCAGGGCGTGGGCGGGGTGCTGGTGAGCGCCGCCGGGTCCTACGACTGGCCGGCCGGCGGCTTCACCCACATGGCGCCGGGCGACATCGCCCTGCTGGACAGCCTGGACGGCTGGACCGTGCACGT
Source organism: Streptomyces sp. NRRL F-5755 (assembly GCF_001279365.1). Taxonomy (NCBI): domain Bacteria; kingdom Bacillati; phylum Actinomycetota; class Actinomycetes; order Kitasatosporales; family Streptomycetaceae; genus Streptomyces; species Streptomyces sp. NRRL F-5755. The sequence continues at coordinate 2,970 of NZ_LGCW01000269.1, forward strand.
CCCCGGGCACCCGGACGAGGCGGAGACGCTGCTGCGGCACGCCGCCGCTGCCGGTGACGACAAGGTCTACGTACGGCTGTCCGTACAGAGCAACGAGGCGGCGCGGCCGGTCGACGGGGCGCGGTTCCTGCCGGTGCGCGAAGGGCGGGACGGTGTCGTTCTGGCGGTCGGGCCGATGCTGGACAACGTCCTCGCCGCCACCGAGGGGCTGGACGTGACCGTGCTGTACGCCTCGACCGTGCGACCCTTCGACGACGCGGCACTGCGCACGGCGGTGGCCGGGGCCACGGCGGCGGACGTGGTGATCGTGGAGCCGTACCACGAGGGCACCTCGACGCGGCACGCGAACGACGCGCTGGCGCATGTGCCGCACCGTGTCCTCGGCCTTGGCGTCGGGCGCCGGGAGCTGCGCCGCTACGGGCAGATCGACGAGCATCTGGCGGGGCAGGGCCTGGACGTACGGTCGCTGCGCGAGCGGATCACCGGCTTTCTCGGCCGGTGAGGTGGGTGGTGGCCGGTCCTCCTCCGGACGCCCGCCGCCTACACCCGCTCGTCCAGCCACGCCAGCAGATCCCGCTGCACCTCGTCGCGGTTGGTCTCGTTGAGGATCTCGTGGCGGGCCCCGGGGTAGGCCCGCCAGGTCACATCGCGCAGGCCCGGATAGCGGAAGTCCTCCAGGAGTTCGGCGACATGTGTCAGCCGCTGGTTGCAGGGGTCCTGGTCGCCGACCGCGATGTGGACGGGCAGGCCGAGCGGCATCCGCGCCAGGTTGCGCGGGTCGTTGACCTTGCGGACCGCCCGTACCCAGTCCAGCGCCAGCCCGGCGCTGAAGGGGAAGCCGCAGTGCTCGTCGGCCACGTAGCGGTCCACCTCGGCGGTGTCGCGGGAGAGCCATTCGAAGCCGGTACGGGGCTCGTACGGGTCGTTGAAGGAGCTGAAGAGGTGCGGGACGAAGCCGGAGCGGGCGGCGCGTCCGCCCTCGGCGATCTCCGCCTCCAGGGCGGCGGCGCTGGTCTCGATCTCGGCGCCGGGCAGACTGCGGAAGGTGCCGGTGAGGATCAGCCCGGCCAGGTCGGCGCCGTACTCCTGGGCGTAGTCGCGGGCCAGCATCGAGCCCATGCTGTGGCCCAGGAGGACCAGCGGCAGGCCGGGATGGGCGGCGCCGGCCCGGTCGCCGACGTGCTTGAGGTCGGTGACGATGGCGCGCCACCCGTCGTCACCGGCGACGCCGGGACCGCCGGTGGAGGCGGCGGTGGCACCGTGGCCCCGGTGATCGGAGGCGATCACCACGTAGCCGTGTCCGGTCAGGAAGCGCGCGAACCGGTCGTATCTCATGGCGTGTTCGGCCGCTCCGTGAGCGATCTGTACCAGGGCGCGCGGCCGGGCCGACTCCGGCACCCAGGTGTACGTGGCGACGCGGACGCCGTCCGCGGCCTCGTGGAAGTCCTGCTGTACGGGCTGCATGACGCACTCTCCTGACTGCCGGGCGACGTACGCATCGCAGAGTGGGGCGGCGGCGGCCCCGCCGGTACTCACCGCCTTGTACCTCCGGCGTCATTCTCGCCGCCCGGCCCCTCCCCGTACCCCCGACGCCCCGGCCACCTCTGGGACACACCTCAGACACTCCCCTGTAAGTGTTGACCTCCGGCCGACCACGCGTGACACGATCAGTCGTCCCTTTGCCGGCGACCGGCCCGCGCAATCCCCCACAGCTGGAGGACCGTTGGACACCACGGACAGATCCGAGGAAGTTTCCCCGGCCGCGCTCCCGCCGCGGCCCTTCTCGCGGCGCAGATTCCTCCAGGGAACGGCCTCGGCGGCGGCGGTCACCGGCCTGGCCGGGCTGCCGGGCCCGCTCGCCGGTGCGGCCCACGCGGCCGATGCCGCCGGCCTGCCCACCCTCTCCTTCACCGCCGCCACGAACGGCTCCGCCACCCTCTCCCCCGCCGGCGACCGGCTGATCGCCGAGATCCAGAACGTCCTGTGGTCCGTGCCGCGCGGGGGCGGCGAGGCCCGCGCGCTGACCCCGCCGGACCTGGAGCCGACCCGGCCCGTCTTCTCCCCCGACGGCAGCCGGGTCGCCGTCTGCGCCTACCGCGGCGGCGGCTTCCACATCTGGACGCTGCGCCCGGACGGCACGGACCTGCGGCAGCTGACCGACGGGCCGTGGGACGACCGCGGCCCGGCCTGGTCGCCGGACGGCACCCGGCTCGCCTTCGCCTCCGAGCGGGGCGGTAATCCGGTGGCGGGCAGTCCGTACCGGATCTGGGTCCTGGACGTACGGACACGGAAACTGACCCAGGTCACGGGGCGGGCCGGGCAGCGAGGCCCCCTCCAGGACGGCGCGTGGGAGGACTTCGACCCCACCTGGTCGCCGGACGGCGCGCGGCTGTGGTTCGTGCGCGGCACGGTCTCGGGGACCGCCCTCGACAGCCGTACGATCGTGTCCGTACGGGCCGACGGCGGGGGCGAGGTCACGGTCGAGCACACCGACACCTCCGGCGGCCAGGTCATGGTCCCGGCGGTGGCGCCCGCCGCGAAGAGCGGCGCGGCCCGGCTCGCCTATCTGCGCACCACCGAGCGCCCCGGCGCCACCTGCGCCCTCGTCGTGGACGGCGCGCAGGTCCCGGTGGACGGTGACGTGGAGCCCGTACCGCCGCGCTGGATCTCGCGTGACGAACTGCTGCTGACCGTCGGCGGCCGGTTCACCGTGCTGCGGCCCGGCGCGCCGGACGACGCGGAGACCATCGACTTCGAGGCCGAACTGCCGGTGCGCCGCCCCCGCTACGAGGTCAAGGACTACGGCTTCGAGCGCACGGGCGTCCGGCCGGTGCGCGGAGTGCATCTGCCCGCGCTCTCCCCCGACGGGCGGCAGGTGGCCTTCGCCGCGCTCAACTCGCTGTGGGTGGCGTCCACTTCGGGCGGACGGCCGCGGCGTGTCGTACGGGCCGACCCCACCCGGTACGTCCTCGGGCCGAGCTGGGCCAGGGACGGCCGGTCCCTGCTGTACGCCGACGACCGCGACGGGCTGTTCGCGGTCCGCCGGCACGACCTGGCGACCGGTACGGAGACGGTACTGGCCGAAGGCGGCCGGGTACAGCCCGCGCTGTCCCCGGACGGCGGGCGGCTGGCCGCGATCGACATGTCGGGCAACCTCGTCGTACGGGACCTGGCGGCCGGTACGGAGCGGGTGGCCGCCGAGCCGCTGGGCGGTGGCGGCGTGCCGGGCCGGCCGAGCTGGTCGCCGGACGGCCGCTACCTGGCGTTCTGCGACCGCAACCGCCTCAACCGCCGTTTCCGCGAGGGCTACAACCTCATCCGGATCGTCGACACCCGCACTGGTAAGGACCGGCTGCACACCCCGGGCCCCGGCACCACACTGCTGTCCATCGCCGACCGCTACGACTCCGGTCCGGTCTGGTCCCCGGACGGCCGGTGGCTGGCGCTGATCGCCGAATCCGCGCTGTGGGTGCTGCCCGTACGGCCGGACGGCACGCCCGACGGCGCCCCGCGCCGGCTGACCGACGAGAGCGCCGACCACCCTTCCTGGTCCGGCGACTCCCGCACCCTCCTCTACCTTTCGGCCGGCCGGCTGCGGCTGACCGGGGTGCACGGCGGCCCGGCCCGTACGGTCAAGGTGGCCCTGGACCACCGCGGCACGCGCGCCCGGGACACGGTCGTGCACGCGGGCCGGTTCTGGGACGGCACCGGCGAGGAGGTGCGCGAGGACGTCGACCTGGTGGTACGGGACGGCCGGATCACCGCCGTGGAGCCGCACGCCCGGGCGGGACGGCGCGCCGCGCGCCGCGTCGACGCCTCCGCGCGGACGGTGATCCCCGGGCTGTGGGATTCGCACACCCACCCGTGGCAGACGACGTACGGCGGCCGGCAGACCGCGCTCCAGCTCGCCTACGGCATCACCACGGCCGTCTCGTTCGGCGGCTTCTCCTACGAACAGGCCCGCATCCGCGAGGCGGTCACCGCCGGTACGCTCGCCGGGCCGCGGCTGCTGGCCTGCGGCGAGCTGCTGGACGGCAGCCGCGTCGCCTACAGCATGGGCCGCGCGCACAGCACGCGCGAGGGCCTGCGCCGGTCGCTGGAGCGAGGCGCCGCGCTCGACTGGGACTTCGTCAAGACCTACGTACGGGCCCCCGGCTGGATCATGGCGGAGGCCGCGCGCTTCGCGCACCAGCGGCTGGGGGTGCGCTCCGGCGGGCACCTCCTGACGCCCGGCGTACAGCTCGGCCAGGACCTGACGACCCACCTCCAGGCCACTCAGCGCCTGGAGTTCGGGCACGCGGTCACCGCCACCGGGCACGCGTACGAGGACGTGGAGGAGGTCTACACCGCAACGGACTTCCACCTCATCGCCACCCCGTTCACCGCTTCCGTGCTGCTGGGCGCCGACCCCGGGCTCGCCGACGACGCCCGGGTCAAGACGCTCATGCCGCCGTGGGACGTCGCGCTGGTGCGGGAGAACGCCGGCAAGCGGCCCACCCCGAAGGAGCTGGGCGACATCGAGACCGAAGTCGGCGTCTACCGGCGGGTGCTGCGCGGCGGCGGGCTCGTCGCGCTGGGCACCGATCAGCCGCTGACGCCGGTCGGCCTGCACCTGCACCTGGCGCTGCGCGCGCTGCACCGCTACGGGCTCACCCCCGCGCAGGCCCTGCGCACCGCCACCGCGCTCCCGGCCCGTGTCTTCGGCGCGGACCAGGACCTCGGCACGCTGGAGGAAGGCAAGCTGGCCGACCTGGTGATCGTGGACGGCGATCCGTTCACCGACTTCGCCTCGCTGGTCCGTACGGCCGCGGTGCTGCGCGGCGGGCGGCTGTACGAGCAGCGGGACCTGGTGGCGGCCTTCCCCGCGCCCACCGCCCGCGCGGCCCGGGCCGCGGCGCGGGAGACGGACTGGCTGGCGGTGGGGCGGCGGCACCGGCGCGATTCCTGCTGCGGGGGCTGAGGTGCCCGGGAGGCGTCCTCACTCCTCCTTGGTCTGGCCCCGCTCGAAGTAGTCCACCAGCACCGGGTCCAGCGGCGGCACCTCGCGCGGGGTGCCGCCGCCCCGGAGCGAGGCGGTGGCCAGGGCGCCCGCCGCCACCGCCATCCGGGCCGCGACCGGCGAGGTGTCGGTGCGTCCGCCGTGCCGGACGAACCGCAGGAACTCGTCGACCAGCAGCGGATCGGCGCCACCGTGCCCCGCCTCGTCGTCCGTCTCGTTGGCCGGCAGCTGGTACACCGCGTCGGCGTCGGCGCGGAAGCCGGACTGGCGGGAGTTCCACACCCGTACCGAACCGCCCGGCCCGTCCCCGAAGTTCTCCAGACGGCCCGCGTCCCCGATGACGGTGTAGTTGCGCCAGTAGTCGGGGCTGAAGTGACATTGCTGGTAGGCGGCCAGCACCCCGTTGTCCAGGCGCATGTTGACCAGGGAGACGTCCTCGACGTCGATCCGCGGGTTCAGGCCGCGCTGGTCTCCGGGGGGCCAGTGCGCGTCGTGCGCCAGCCAGTCCTCCGGGCGGGGCTCGTCCGGTGCCCGGCGCATGCCCGGATCGTCGTACACCATCAGGTCGCCCAGCGCCTGCACCTGGCGCGCGTAGCCGCCCGCGAGCCAGTGCAGCGCGTCGAGGTCGTGCGCGCCCTTCTGGAGCAGCAGTCCGTTGGTGTGGCGCCGCTCGGCGTGCCAGTCCTTGAAGTAGTAGTCGCCGCCGTGCCCGACGAAGTGGCGCACCCATACGGTCCGCACGCGGCCGATGTCGCCGCGGGTGATCAGCTCGCGCATCAGCCGGATGACCGGCATGTGGCGCATGTTGTGGCCCACGTACAGGCGCGTGCCGGTGTCGTGGGCGGTCCGCAGGATCGTGTCACAGTCCTCGACGGAGATGGCCAGGGGCTTCTCCACGAAGACCGGGCGGCCCGCGCGCAGGGCCTGGCACGCCAGGTCCGCGTGGGTGTGGTCGGGGGTGAGGACGAGCAGCGCGTCGAGGTCCGGGTGGTCCAGGAGCGCGCGGTGGTCGGTGAACGCCTCGGCGCCGGGGAGGCGTCTGGTGGCGTACGCCAGCGCTTTTGGGTCGGTGTCGGCCACCGCGGCGACCCGGGCGCCGTATCCCGGCCGGTGGGCGGTGAGCGCGAGGTCGCCGCGCAGGCCGAAGCCGATGACGCCCAGCCGCAGATCGTCGGTCATGAGGTGCCTCCTCGGTCGGACGGACTCCATGGTCGGCGGAGCGGGGAACCGAGGGCCGGCGAAGCGTGCGGGGCCGCGGGCCCCGCCTTCGCGCCGACCTGCGCCACCCCGGGGAAACACCGCCGGACGTGCTCCCCGCACCGTAGACCACAGGGGTGGTGAATGGGTTCTGCGCGCTCCTATTGGTCGCATAAATGCGCGGAGTTGATGTTTTATGCGCCGTGCAGCAGGTATGCCAACGTGTATTGCACAAGGTAAACAACCGATGACGGTCCGGAGCGGCACCGCAGGGGCCGGGGCGACCGGCGGCGCACACCCGGAGCGCGCCGTCCGGCGAAGCGAGCAGCAGCACAGCGCGGGGGCGTTCAGCCAAGGAGGCTCGTCTTGCATCGCTACTTCACCAACCAACGGCACGAAGCACTCCGGCGCCGGGTGCGGGACTTCGCCGAGAGCGAGGTCCGGCCCCGGATAGCCGAGATGGAGGCGGCCCGTACGGTCTGTCATGATCTGTCGCGCCTGATCGCCCGCCAGGGGTGGATCGGCGCGACCGTGCACCGCGCCTACGGCGGTATGGGCGCCGGACACCTGGCCAAGACCGTCATCATCGAGGAGCTGTCGCGGGTCAGCGGCGCCATGGGCGCCATGGTGCAGGCATCCCAGCTCGGCGCCGCGAAGATCATCCACTTCGGCAGCGAGGAGCAGAAGAAGACCTGGCTGCCGGCCATCGCCGCGGGCGCGTGCCTGCCGACCATCGCGGTCACCGAGCCGCAGTCCGGCGGCCAGGTGCTCGGCATGACCGGCACGGCGGTCCGCGACGGCGGCGACTACGTCCTCAACGGCCGCAAGATCCACGTCGGCAACAGCCACGTCGGCGATCTGCACGGCGTCGTCATGCGCACCGGCGAGGGCTCCTCGGGCCTGTCGGCGTTCCTGGTGGAGGCGGACCGGCCGGGCGTACGGGCCGGTGCGCAGCGGCCCGCGATGGGGCTGCACGGCTTCGGCTTCGGCGAGCTGTTCTTCGACAACTGCCGGGTGCCGGCGGCGAACCTCCTCGGCCGCGAGGGCGACGGGCTGGCCGTCGCGTACTCCTCCAGCGTGCTGTACGGCCGGCCGAACCTGACCGCGGTGTCGCTCGGCATCCACCAGGCGGTGCTGGACGAGACCTCGCGGTTCTGCGCGGAGCGGGAACGATACGGCAAGCCGCTGGCGAACCTCGGCAACATCAAGATCAAGCTCGGCCGGATCCAGTCCCGGCTGCTGCTCGCCCGGCTGGCCGCCTACCACGCCGTCCACCTCCTCGACCGGGGACTGCCGTGCGACGCCGAGCTGATGAACGCCAAGCTGGTCAACGCCGAGACCGCGCTGGAATCGGCGCGCGACGCGATGGACATCCACGCCGCCTGCGGGCTGTTCACGGACCGGCCCGTGGAGCGCTACCTGCGCGACGCGCACCACATCTTCGCCCCGGCCGGCACCTCCGACATCCAGCTGCTGCGCCTGGGCGAGCTGGCGCTCGGCGCCCCCAAGGGCGAGTGGTCCAGCCGCCTGTCGGACGTGGTGCGCACGGAGGCGGCGGAGGACACGGACGAGGGGGCGGCGCCCGCCCGTCTCCCGCGGGGGCGGACGGAGTTGCAGCCGACCGGTTAGCGCACCGCGGGACCACACCGCGCGCCGGAGCCCGCGCCACTCCTCCCGGCGGCTGTGTCCGGGAGAAGCGGTACGAACTCCGGTCGCGCGGCGCGCGGTCTCAGCCTTCCCCGGCTTCGGCCTGCCGCCGCTCCATGCGGTGGATCTGCTCGACGAGTTCGGCCGCCATCGACTTGATGGTCTCCAGGCCCTCGCGCCCCCACGGCCGGCGTTCGAGGTCCACCACGCAGACCGTACCGAGCGCCATGCCCGTACGGTCGATGAGCGGGGCGCCCAGGTAGGAGCGGATGCCGATCTCGTCCACGACCGGGTTGCCCGCGAAGCGCGGGTAGTCGCAGACGTCCTCCAGCACCAGCGCCTTGCGGCGGACGATGACGTGCGGGCAGTAGCCGTGGTCGCGGGCCATCACACGGCCGGGCCGGGCGCTCGGCGGGGCGGGGCCCAGCTCGACGGGCGCCTGGTCGCTGCCGGGCGTGTACAGCCCGGCGAAGTACTGCCGGTGCTCGTCGATGAAGTTGACCATGGCGTACGGTGCCCGGGTCGTCCGGGCCAGCTTGCGCGCGAACGCGTCGAAGGCGGGCAGCGGCGCGTCGCCGATGCCCAGTTCGCGCAGCCGGGCGACGCGGGCCGGCGCCTCGTGGTCCTCCGGGGTCAGCAGCAGATGGCGCGTGGGGTCGTAGGAGGCGTACGACGCGCGCGGGACGGGACGGGTCACGGGAGCTCCGGGGTGGCGGCGAGGGCGGGGGACAGCAGGTGCCGGACGAGCGCGACCAGGACATGGGTGGACGAACTGCACTGGCGCGCGTCGCAGAGCACGACCGGGGTGCCGGGGCCGAGGGCCATCGCGGTGCGCACCTCGTCCGGCTCGTAGTGGTACGCGCCGTCGAACTCGTTGACGGCGACGACGAAGGAGATGCCGCGCCGCTCGAAGAAGTCGACGGCGGCGAAGCACTGGTCCAGGCGGCGGGTGTCGGCGAGGATGACGGCGCCGAGCGCCCCGTTGGACAGCTCGTCCCACAGGAACCAGAAGCGGTCCTGGCCCGGGGTGCCGAAGAGGTAGACGACATGCTCCCGGCCGAGGGTGATCCGGCCGAAGTCCATGGCGACCGTGGTGGTGTTCTTGTCCTCGACGCCCGCCAGGTCGTCGGTGCCCACGCTGACCTGGGTGAGCAGCTCCTCCGTACTGAGCGGTTCGATCTCGCTGACCGCCCCGACGAACGTCGTCTTGCCCACCCCGAAGCCTCCGGCGACGAGGATCTTCAGCGCCAGCGGGAAGGGGTCGGAGTCCGGCCACGCGGGGGACGGATGGCCGGCGGACGCGGGCCGGGCACCGGCGGACAGGGCGTCAGAGCCGTTTGCGTAGTCCATGCAGCACCGCCTCCAGCAGGGCTCGGTCGGTACGGTTCGGGGAGTCCGGCCCGCCGGCGCCCACCGGGACGGGCGCGCGGGCGGCGAGCGCCCCGCAGTCGACGAGATCGGCCAGCAGGACCTTGGTGACCACGGCGGGCAGGCGTATGTGCGCGGCGATCTCGGCAACCGACACCGGGCCGCCGCACAGCCCGAGCACCTGCGCGTAGTCGGGTCCCTGGCAGGTGGCGGGCCGCTTGCCGGTGGCTATGACCATGGTCAGCAGGTCGAAGTGCGCGGTCGGCCTGGTCCGGCCGTTGCTGACGGTGTACGGGCGGACCAGGCGGCCGGCCTCGTCGTCCAGCCACGGGATGTCGCGGCCCGCTCTGCGGCGGCGCCGTACGCCCATCCTCAGCGACCGCCCGCGCGGGCCTGCTGTCGCACGGGCGTCGCGAGATAGGGCCGTACGCTCTTGACCAGCATCCCCATCTCGTAGCCGAGGACCGCGACATCGGCGTCCCGGCCGGCCAGCACGGCCAGGCACGCGCCGGACCCGGCCGTGGAGACGAACAGGAACGTGGTCTCCAGCTCGACGACGACCTGGAGCACGTCGTCGCCGTTGCCGAAGCGCACGCCCGCGCTGCGGGCGAGGGAGTACAGGCCGGAGGAGAGGGCGGCCAGGTGGTCGGCGCTGTCCGGGTCGAAGCCGTGGGCCGCCTTGACCAGGCCGTCCGAGGACAGCAGAAGCGCGCTGGTCGCATGCGGTACGCGGTTGACGAGTCCGGTCAGCAGCCAGGACAGGTCGGTGTGCTGGCTTCCCTGCAGGGCAGGGGCCTGCGTGTGCACGTCACTCACCATGGTCGCGGTCGTCTCCTCGGCGGGGGTCGGTCCTGTCGTGGCCGGCTTCGGTACCGGCCCGGTAACTGTCGTAACCGTCGTGGTCGGCGGGACTGCCGTAGCTCTCGTCGGCGAGGCTGATGCCGCGGCGGAAGGCGGCCATCAGACCGGGGTCGTGCTCGGGTTCGGGCCTGCCGTCGCGGCGTCCGGCGGACGGCAGGATCGGGTCGCCGCGCAGCTGGGGCACCAGGTGCTCCTGCTTGCGGCGGCGCGGCAGGCTGGGGCGGGTGCCGTCGTCCGCCTCGGGCGGGGCGGGCGGCATGAGGACCGGGCCCGGGTCGGCCGTGGTGTGCGGGTCCGGGTGGTGCGGGTCGGGGTGGTGCGGGTCGGGGTGCCGGTCCGCGTCAATGAAGGGGTCGGGGGCGCGGTGTGCGCCGGTCGGGCGCGGAGCGTCGGCCGGTACCGCGGTGGCGTGCACGGCGTGCGTACCGGCGTGCGGGGTGTCGGGGGCGCTGGGCCATACGCCGTCGCCGTACACGATGTCCGGGTACGCGCCTTCGGCGGCCCCGGCCACGGGCGCACCGTGCGCGGCCTGGACGAGCCGCCGGCGCGGGCCGCGCGGGGCCGCGCCGTCATCGTCGTACGCGCTCCGGTACCCGGACGCGGCATCGGTCAGGGTGCGCGGCTCCGGGACCGTCAGGTCGATGTCCCCGGCGTCCGCGAACGATTCGTCACCGTGCCCCTGCTCGATCTGCGGGCCGAGCAGGCCCTTCGGCACGACGATGACGGCCTGCACACCGCCGTAGATGTTGCTCTGCAGGCGCACCACGATGCCGTGCCGCCGTGCGAGCGAGGAGACCACGAAGAGCCCGATGCGCCCGTCGCTCAGCAGCTCGGCCACGTCGATGTGGTCGGGGTCGGCGAGTAGGCCGTTCATCCGGGACTGCTCGTCCAGGGACATGCCCAGGCCGCGGTCCTCGACCTCGACGGCGAGGCCGGCCGTGACCAGCTGGGCGCGCAGCAGGACGCTCGTCTGCGGGGAGGAGTAGACGGTGGCGTTCTCGACGAGTTCGGCGAGCAGGTGGATGACGTCGGCGACGGCGTGGCCGCGCAGCGTGCCCTCGATCGGCGGCACCAGCTTGATGCGCGGGTACTGCTCGACCTCGGCGATGGAGGAGCGCAGCACCTCGGTCATGGTGACCGGACGGCTCCACTGGCGGCGGGAGATGGCGCCGCCGAGGACGGCGAGGTTCTCGGCGTGCCGGCGGATGCGGGTGGCGAGGTGGTCGACGTGGAAGATCCCCTTGAGCAGGTCGGGGTCCTCGATCTGGTTCTCCAGCTCGTCCAGCAGCTCGATCTCGCGGTGCACCAGGGACTGCAGGCGCCGGGCGAGGTTCACGAAGACCTCGACCTTCTGCTCGTTGCCGCTGGCGTTGCCGCGGGCGATGGCCACGCCCTCCAGGACCGCCGCCTCGGCTGCCCGGCCCGCCTCGGCCACCTCGTGGGCGAGCAGGTCGAGGGCATCACCGTCGGGCGGCGCGGCGGCCGGTGCACGCTCGCGCAGTTGCAGCCATTCGCCCTCGCGCACCCGTTCCAGCAGGTCGTAGAGGTCGTGCTGGCCGCGGGCGCAGACCTCGCGCAGGCGCGCGTAGCGGGCCACGGCGGCGCGTGCCTCGTTGGCGGCCGCGGTGCCGGCGGCCGTCACGATGGCGCAGACCACGGCGCAGGCGCCGAGCAGCACGACCCAGTCGCGGCCGGCCGGCTCGGCGCCGCCGACCCGTACGACGAAGGCGGTGGCGGCCGAGCAGGTGGCGGCGACCAGGAGGCAGGGCACGGCGGCGAGCCGCACCAGGCGGGTCCGTATCGCCGAGTCGGCGGCCGTCTCCGGGAACGCGGCCCGGCCGTGCCGCCCGCCCTCCCGCTCCCGGCGCCGGGAGCCCGCCGACGCGGACTCCGCCCCCTGGGGGCAGCCCGGGGAGCCCTGGGTCTCCTGGATGGCAGGAGTTCCCTGGGGGAATGCAGCAGGCATCGGCGCCCTCCGGATCGGCCGTCGGCAGTTCGCGGAGCACGCACGCTAGTTGTTACGGGGGTGGCACTTGGGCGCACTTCGGCGTTTCGCTACCCCACGCCACCTCCCCCCGAGGGGCGCCCCCGCACGCCAGTGCGTATCCACCCGAACTACCGTTTGACGCACTGGCGTTGGCGGCGACGTGGCGACGCCCGACCGACGGAGCGCGCACCGGCCGTACACGCTCCGGCCGAGTGTGCCCCCGGCGCCACGACATCACGGGATCAGTCGTCCCCGCCAGGTGGCATCGGCCGGTCGGCCGTGACCAGCCACGACGTGCTGAGCAGGCGTACGGTGCCGTCCGCGGCCTCGTGGGCCCGCAGGTGTTCCGTCAAGGTGCGCCGGACCTGGGTACGCGTGGGCTCGGCGGCCTGCTCCATGAGGTGACGGCCGGGGCCGGTGCCCAGCACGAATTCCGCCGCGTCCGCAGCCCCGTGGCCCCACTCCCCGTACGCCTCCGCCTGCCTGACGGCGACGCCGGTGAATCCGGCCGCTGTGAGGACTTCGCGGATGCGGTCCGGGGCGGCGAGGGAGAACATGCCGGGCAGCCCCGGCCGTCCGAAGTCACCGACCGGCACGAGGTCGCGCAGCGACGCCATGGCCGCCACCCACTCGTTGAGCGCGGCATCGGCCGGGCAGACGAACGCCAGCCGGCCGCCGGGCCGCAGCGCCCGGCCGATGTTGCCGAAGGCCGCTACGGGATCGGCGTAGAACATCACCCCGTAGCGGCTGATCGCGGCGTCGAACGCGCCGGTCCCGAAGCCGTATACCTGCGCATCGCCCTGTAGGAACGAAACGTTGGCGATGCCTTCCCGCGCCGCGCGGGCCCGCGCTTCGGCCAGCATCGGGCCGGACAGGTCGAGACCCGACGCGTGCCCTCGTGGCGCCCTGAGCGCGGCGAGGCGCGTGGTCTGGCCCGACCCGCAGCCGAGGTCCAGGACCCGGCTGTCCCCGGCGATCCGCGCGGCGTCGAGGAGCGGGACGTTGAAGCCCCCGTTCACGGCGTTCCAGCGGTCCTGATGACGGGCCCAGTGGGTGCCTTCGGGGCCGTTCCATGCCTGGGCCTGCTCGGTGTTGACGACGTCCGGCACGCGTGCCTCCTGTGAGGGATGACGGGAATGGGCGCTTGCCCAAACAGTATGGGCACGTGCCCAAACCCGCAATCTCCCGTACCATCGACGCAGTTGACCGCCTCGGAGGCGGGCGAAGGCCGGACCACGGAAAGCGAGGACCGAGGACCATGTCACCGCGCGGAGTGGCGACGCCGGACGTGAGCGAGCGGCTGTTCGCGGCCGCCGAACGCATCGTGGAACGGGACGGTCCCGGCGCGCTCACCAGCCGGGCCGTCACCACGGAGGCGGGCTGCGCCAAGGGGCTGCTGCACGCGCACTTCGCGGGGTTCGACGAGTTCGTGGCCGAGCTGTGCCTCAACCGGTTCGCGCGTGCGGCGGCGAAGGCACGGGCCCTGTCCGGCCTCGTCGGCCAGGACACCGTGGCCCGCAACCTCGAAGCCGTCACGCTCGCGCTGTTCGAGTCCGGCGGCCCGTCCCTGTCCGGCCTGGCCATGGCCCGCCCCACCGCCACGCTGCGCATACGCGAGGCCCTGGAGGGCGGAGCCCCCGGCTTCCACGCGATCCAGGAAGCCGTCACCGGCTACCTCAAGGCCGAACAGGAACTCGGCCGAGTGGCGGAATCCGTCGATCCGGACGCCGTGGCACTGGCCGTCGTCGGCGCGGCCCACCACCTCCTGATGACCAGTTGGCCGGGCGCGCCCGACCCATGGCCCTCGATGGCACGGCTCGTGAAGGCGTTGGTCGAGGGGTAGAACGTTTCTGTCGAGCTGTCCGCGTACTCCGTACACTGACGGCATGGCATGCCGCATCAGCGAGCTGGTCATCGAATGCGCCGGCCCCGAACGGCTCGCCGCGTTCTGGAGCGAGGTCCTCGGCTACGTCGAACTCGGCCGGGAGGACGACGGAAGCATCGAGATCGGCCCGCCCGGCACCGGCTTCGGCGGCCCGCAGCCCGCCCTCGTCCTCAGCCCCGGCAGCGACCCGCGGCCCACGCAGCTCCGCCTGCGCATCGACGTCCACGCCACCGACCGCCCCCCGGACGCCGAGCTGAAGCGGCTGCTCGCGCTCGGCGCCAGGCCCGTCGCCGCAGGCCCGACCGGAGACGGGCGCCGACACGTTCTGGCTGATCCGGAGGGCAATGAATTCTGCCTTTCGGGGAGAGGTTCGCGGGTCGACTGTGTGAACAAGGGTGACTCGTTCTACGAGATCTGGGTGCGATAGTGCGCCGACGCGGGCGCCCGGACCGGCCCGCGCGTACGCGAAGACGCCTGCGGCGTACGGCACCGGGCCCACCGCCCGGCGCCACCACCGCGGGGGACCGGCTCAGGCGCTGTCGGTCCGGAGGTCCGCTTTCTTGCGGGGGCGGGTGACGGTGGGCTCGCCCATGATGCGGCTCCCCGCGGCCACGTCGCCGAGCACCAGCGCGTGGGCGCCGATGAGGGCGTCGTCGCCGATGGTCAGCGGGCCGAGGACGGTCGCGTTCACACCGAGCGTGACCCGGTCGCCGACCTCGGGGTGGCGCCGGTCGCCGCTCGGCCGCAACGTGTCCCGCCACCACCCCACCGCGCCGAGGGTCACCTGCTGGTAAATGGTGACATCGTCCCCCAGGACCGCGGTCTCCCCGATCACCACGCCGGTGCCGTGGTCGATGAACAGCCGGCGACCGATCCGGGCGCCCGGGTGGATCTCGATGCCGGTCAGCACCCGCGCGCAGCTGGTCAGTACGCGGGCGGCGATCCGGTGCCGCCGGCCGTACAGGCGGTGCGCGACACGGTGGATCCACAGCGCGGGCAGCGTGGAGTGGAACACCGCTTCCGCGCGGGAGGTGATCGAGGGGTCGCGGGCCAGCGTCGTCTCGATGTCCTCCAGCATCCGGGACAGCGGACCGCCGCCGGTGTGCCGGCCGCCGAACGGTACGGCGGCCGCTTTCGCCTTCCGGTCGGGTGGGGTTCGGTCGACGGGCCGGGTCCGGTCGACGGGCTGTGTGCGGTCGACGGGCTGTGTGCGGTCGACGGGCTGTGTGCGGTCGACGGGCCGGGGCCGGTCGGGCTGCGACGAATGCATGGCTCAGTTCCCCATGCTTTCTGCCTTCTCCCAGTCCTCCTTCGACCCGGCGTCCGCGAAAACCGTGACCACGGTTTCGTCGGGGCCGAGGTTCTTCGCCTTCTCGCGCGCGATCAGCCAGCTAGCGCCCGCCGACGAACCGATCCTGGTGCCGGTCTCCTTCCAGAAGTCGTACATCGCCGTGAGCGCTTCGGGATGCGAGACCTGGGCACTTTCGAATTCCGGGATCAGTTTCTCCACGAACGGCTGGCGCATGCCGTACGTCAGTCCGCCGGCCCCGGCGAACTTCGGCTCGGCGTTGGGCGGTTCGGGCGTCCCGTAGGGCAGCTCGGCCGGGGTCACGCCGATGACACAAAGCCCGGGGGAAATACCCCGCAACGCCCGCGCCACACCGGCGATCATGCCTCCGCTCCCCACCGCCCCGACCACGGCGACGGGGCGCACACCGTCGAGCTGGCCCACGATCTCGCGGCCGGTGAAGAACTGGTGCGCGGCGACGTTGGCCATGTTCCGGTGCTGGGCCAGCAGCGTCCAGCTGGGGTCCTCCGCCGCGATTTCCGAGGCCCGCTGCATGATGGCGAGCGGGAATTCGGACGCCGGTACCAGGTCGACGGCGGTTCCCCGCTCGGTCAGGTGGGTCAGCAGGCTCTGCGGTACGGAATCGGGCATCACGGCCCGTACGGGAATTCCGGTGACCGCGTTGAGCCCGGTCAGCGCGCGGGCCATGTTGCCGCCCGAGCAGTCCACGACCTTCAGCGGGTCGTCCTGGCCCACGTGCGCGTTGATGGCGCGGCAGAGCATCGAATACGCGGGGCGGTCCTTGGCGGAGCCGGACGGGTTACGGAATTCGTACTTGGCCATGATCTTCGCCCCGCCGGGCGGCCCGGGCACCTCGACGAGCGGGGTGCCGCCCAGCGTCGCCCGGAATTCCCGCAGCCCCGGGTACAGGGCCAGCGCGGTGGTCTCGTCGACTGCCGCCTCCAGCGGCTCGGTTACGGAGAGGTCGATCTGAGGCGGTTGTGTCGCCATCGGGCTCACGATCCCTTCGCCAATTCGCGGTCTGCGCGGCCGGTTCCGCGCTGCCGTAGCACCGTGCGAGCGAACGCCCGGCCGGGTAGATGCTCAGGGAGGCCGGGAGGGGTGTCAACGAAATGGGGGTGTTCAAGGCCGTGGCGTGTGTAACGGGCCTATGAGGGCGCGGGTTTGGTGTCCGCTTTCCCTGCCTTGAGCGCGAATGGCGGTGATGAGGCGGCACTTGGTGGCGGCGTCCGGATCGGTTCGCGGCAGCACTCGGCAGGAGATACGGCAGCTCAGCCCAACGGTAACGGCGGCCGACGCGGGCCCCGTACGACAGCCTTTCCGGTCAGCCTTCCGACGCCCGTCCGGCCATTTCGCGGGCGAACTCCTGCCATATCCGCGCACACTGGTCCGCTATGTCGGCCACCGCCCCGGCACGGTGCGCCGGAACCCCGTCGATGAGGGCTTGCCAATGCGCGACCGGAATTTCGTGTGAGCTGAGCAGCCGCAGCAGTGCGCGCCCCATATCGGTGGAGCGCAATGCGGGGTCCTGCTTCAGGGGGCGTAACCGCTCGGGCAATGACGGATGCGGTACGTCCGGCACGGTACGGCGATGTCCGTTGGCGACCAAGGCGCCATCATTACAGGGCTCTTCGCCACCGGGGCCCACCGCCCGCCGCACCCCGCCATGGGCCCCCGGCACCGGGTCCTGCCCGTTCTCCAGGCGTTTGCGTACGTCCTGGGCCGTGCCCAGGGATATCCCGGCGCGGCTGGCGATCTCCCGCAGCGAGGCGTGCGGCCGCTCGCCGATCAGCTTGCTGGCGTAGAGCCGCCCTTCGGCGACGCTGGCGGGGTACGTACGGCCGTCCCGGCCCAGCCGTCCCCCACCGTTCAGGCGGGGATTTTCCTCGGCTGAACGGCGCCGGATGGCGCCCACCGTTTTCGGGGACAGGCCCGACACCTCGCCGATCGACCGGTCCGACCACTGCGGATAGGCGCGCAGGATGCGGGCGGCCGCCGCCTTGCGGTCGGCCAGCGGCAGCGGGAGGCCGTGTCCGACGTTCGAGCGGACCGCCAGGACGAAGCACTCCTCTTCCGTGCCTTCGAAGAATTCCACGCGGATGTGCGTACCGCCGCGCAGCAGCTCGGCCTGTACCCGGTGTGCCCCGTCGAGCACGCGCATCGTCGGGTGGTGCACCAGGATGGGCGGCAGCAGCGAGGCGTCCAGCGTGGCCAGCGTCCTGACGTGGTCCGGGTTCGGTCCGCCGCTGCGCAGCGGGCGGGAGACGTCCAGTGCGCTGATCGGCACGGTGACCGCCCGGCCCGGTCGTACGGCGCCGGGCCCGGGGGCGGTCCGTGATGCCCGTAAGGCTGACTCGACGGTCATCCCACCGCTCACCTTCCCCCCTGGCGCAGTCCCGTGCACCCCATCAAAGCCGGGCGCCCATGGCACCAGAAGGACGGGCGGCGGTCAGCTGGGTCAGGTCACGGTCAGAATGGTCAAAGTCGATGCTGACCAGGGGCGGAGCGGTCGGTCGTCGCGAAGGGCCGGTGCGCTGCGTGGCTGTCCATGGACGACACGGGCCGGTGCGGCCCCCGCTGAGGGTCCGCACCGGCCCGGTACTCGGCCTCACTCCGCGTCAGAGCTTCAATTCGTGATTCTCCAGCCAGCTGTTGAGCTGCACCATGAATTCCAGCCCGATGCGGTACGGCCAGCCGTCCCCCGTCCGCTGCCGGACGCCGCCGTGGTCGATGAGGGAATGCACCGGCGCGTTGGAGTCGGCGGCCAGCTTCTCGAACTCGGCGCGCAGCGCGGCATCGTAGCGCGGGTCGTGGCTGACCGGATACGCGCTCTTCTTGCGCTCCACGATGCTCCGCGGCAGGAGATCGCGGGTGGCGGCGCGCAGCAGGCTCTTCTCCTTTCCGTCGAAGAACTTCATCGACCACGGCACATTGAAGGTGTATTCGACGAGCCGGTGGTCGCAGAACGGCACCCGCACTTCGAGGCCCACGGCCATGCTCATCCGGTCCTTGCGGTCGAGCAGCAGGGGCACGAAGCGGGTGATGCTGAGATAGCTCACCTCCCGGATCCGCCGCTCGTCCGCGCTTTCGTCGGGCAGGACCGGAACCTCGGCCAGCGCCTCGGAACAGCGCTGGGCGCGGTACCCTTCGATGTCCAGATCGGCGATCAGCCCCGGGTCGATCAGCCCGGACAGCATGGGGATCAGGTCGTATCCCGCGGCCACCCAGGGAAAGGTCTTCGCGTCGCGCAGCTCGGGTGCGTGGAACCACCCGTAGCCCCCGAACAGTTCGTCGGCCGCCTCGCCGGACAAGGCCACCGTCGAGCGTTCGCGTATGGCCCGGAACAGCAGGTACAGCGAGGCGTATCCGTCACCGAGCATCGCGGCGGGCGCATCGTATGCCTTCGGCACCAGGGCCCGGATACGCGGGTCGGTGAGTTCCTCCAGGGAAATGACCAGATTGGTGTGGTCGGCGGCCACATGATCGGCCATTTCCGCGGCGTAGGGAGCGTCCGGGGAACTGTGGACCACGTTGGCGGTGAAGTCCCGTTCGTTGCCGGCGAAGTCGACGGAGAACGAACGCACCGGACCGGCGCCGCGTCCGGCGAGCGAACGGGCGGCGAGCGCGGTCACCGCGCTGGAATCCAGCCCGCCGGAGAGCAGGGTGCACAGCGGGACATCGGCGATGAGCTGGCGCTCGACGATGTCTTCGAGCAGTTCGCGCACCGTCCGTACGGTGGTGTCCAGGTCGTCGGTGTGTTCGCGCGCCTCCAGCGCCCAGTACCGCTGGATACGCGATCCCGTGCGGCCGAAGCGGAGCAGGTGGCCGGGGCGCAGCTCGTACATGCCGTGGAAGACCGCGTGTTCCGGAGTTTTGACGCAGGCCAGCAGCTCGCGCAGCCCGTCCTGGTCCACGACCGGGCGTACTTCGGGGTGGGCGAGTATCGCCTTGGCCTCCGAGCCGAACAGCAGCCCGCGCTCCGTCGGGAAGTAATACAGCGGCTTGATGCCGATCCGGTCGCGGACGAGGACCAGTTCCTCGCTGCGCGCGTCCCAGAGGCCGAAGGCGAACATTCCGTTCAGCTTGTCGACCATGCCCGCGCCCCATTGCAGATAGGCGTGCAGGACGACTTCGGTATCGCTTTCAGTGCGGAAACGGTGCCCGAGCGCGCGCAGTTCGGCCCGCAGCTCGCGGTAGTTGTACACCTCTCCGCTGTACGTGACGGCCGCCAGCGTACGGCCGTCGTGCTCGACGGTCATCGGCTGGACCCCGCCTTCGAGGTCGATCACCGCGAGGCGCCGGTGGCCGAGGCCGATGTGGGTGTCCGTCCAGTATCCCTGCGCGTCAGGACCCCGACAGGCCATCGTGTCGGCCATGCCCCGCAGCACGTCCCGCGCGCTGTGCATATCACGCTCGAAATCCACCCAGCCCGTTATGCCGCACATGACATCCTCACTCTCTCTTCGGTTCGAGTCGGGTCGGCCGGCGCGCCAGGTTCAGCGCGGGTCACCAGGTGACCGGGAATGCGTGGATACCGTAGATGTCCGCGTCGTGCTTGAACGGCAGTTCACCGGTCGGTATCGCGGAGCGCAGCGTCGGTATCCGCCGGAGCAGCGTCGCATAGACGATCTCCAGCTCCATGCGGGCGAGATTCTGTCCCAGGCACTGGTGGGCCCCGAAGCCGAAAGCCAGTTGGTGACGGGCTCCGCGTTGCAGGTCCAGTGCGTCGCCGTCGGGAAACACCGCGGGGTCGCGGTTGGCCACGTTGCACAGTGCCACGAGGACATCGCCCGCTTTGATCAGGCTGCCGCCCAGTTCCACGTCCTCGGTGGCGACGCGGGTGGGAATGAACTCGGCGATGGTGAAGTACCGCAGGAGTTCTTCCACCGCGACCGGGAGTTTGCTCGGGTCCGCGCGCAGGGCGTCCGCGTCCGCGGGGCGGTCGAGCAGGGCCATGGTGCCGAGCGAAATCATGTTCGCGGTGGTCTCGTGTCCGGCGACCAGCAGCAGAAAGGCCATGCGCGCCAGATCCTGGTGGCGGTACGTCCCCGCCTCGCGCAGTTTCACGATCTGGCGTCCGAGGAGGTCGTCGGTCGGCGCGGCCTCCTTCTCGGTGATGAGGTCGCCGAGGAATTCGATGAGTTCGTCCAGCGCGCGCAGCCGCTCTTCCGCCGAGGCGCCGCGCAGCAACAGCATGTGGGACCGGGACTGGAAGAAGTCGTGGCCTTCGTAGGGCACGCCGAGCTGCTCGCAGATCACCAGCGAGGGAACGGGGAGCGCGAGCGCGCTGACCAGGTCCGCGGGTTTCGGTCCTGCCAGCATGGTGTCGATGCAGTCGTCCACGATCTGCTGAATTCGCGGCTGCAGGGCCTTCATGCGCTTGAGGGTGAATTCGCCGGTCACGGAGCGGCGGACTTCCCGGTGTTCCGTACCGTCCATGGAAATCATCGTCCGGCGGAAGTTGCCCGGCTGCCCGTCGACCTGGAAGGGAAAGCCCTGCCGCTGCCGGTCGGCGCTGAAACGCGCGTCGTTGAGCATGGTGCGGATATCGGCGTGATTGCTCACCGCCCAGACCGGCGCACCCGGCGCCAAGGTCGCCAGGGTGACCTTGACGGGGCGGCCCTGCCGCTGGAATGCGATGTGCTGCGCATTCGGGGAGTAGGGGCAGGCACGGGCGATTTCCAGTTCCTGCGCGGCCGCGGTCACGGTCGCTGTCGCTATCGCTGTCGAGGCACGTTCCGTACTGGTCACGGTCTTCCCTTCTCCGGTACGCCGAGGGACACGGTGCCGGCGGGCGGGTGCGGTGGACGCGGTGCTGGGGCGCGGTGCTGGGGGCTCAGGACTGACCGGCCGGTTCGCCATGGCCCTGCCACGGCCGGGCGAGGGCGACCAGGGCCACCGCGGCGATGAGGGAACAGCCCAGGACCACGACGGCCGTCGACATCGCGGTGGTGTTGCCCAGCACACCGGGGAGCGGTGCGGCCGCCGCGCCCAGCACGAACTGGGCGCCGCCGAGCAGACCGGAAGCGGCGCCGGGGGCGTCGCCGCCGACCGCGAGGATGATGGTGGTCGAGGCGGGCAGCAGCAGCCCGAACCCGGTGGTCAGACCGAACAGGCAGGCCCAGGTGGTGGGGAAGGTGCTGATGCCGAGGGAGAGCAAACCCACCAGCGCGGCCAGGGAGACGACGGTGATGGCCACGCCGACGGCGAGCAGGCTGTTCAGGCGTACACGCCCGGCCAGCCGCCCGAAGACCGTACCGGCCGCCACGGTGCCGACGGCGTTCGCGGCGAAGACGAGGCTGTAGCCGGTGGGCGACAGGCCGTAGATGTTCTGGAAGACGAAGGGCGAGCCGCTGATGTACGCGAAGAGGGCGCCCAGTCCGCACCCCATGACGAGCAGGTAGCCGACCAGTTCGCGGCGCCGGAGCAGGCCGCCCATCGCGGCGAACACGGCCCGCAGCCCGCCGGTCCTGCGCCGCTCGGCGGGCAGCGATTCGGGCACCCAGGCCCGGACCGCCAGCAACAGCAGCAGCCCCGTCAGGGCCAGCGCCACGAACACCAGGCGCCATGAGCCGATGTCGAGGATCAGCCCGCCGGCCACCGGCGCGAGCACCGGCGCGGTCGAGCCGATCACGCTCAGCGTGGTGAGCCGGCGCGCCGCGTGGGTGCCGGTGAACCGGTCGCTGACGACGGCCCGTCCGATGACGATCCCCGCGCCGCCCGCGACGCCTTGCAGCAGCCGGGCCAGGTCGAAGACGGTGATGGTCGGGGCGACCGCGCAGACCAGCGAGAACACGGTGAACATGCCGGAACCGGCGAGGAGCAGGCGCCGGCGCCCCATCGCGTCGCTGAGCGGGCCGATGACGATCTGGCCGATGGCGAGCCCGATGAGGCAGGCCGTCAGGGAGAGCTGGACGGCCGTCTTCGAGGTGCCGTACGAGCCGACGATCTCGGGGAAGCCGGGCGCGTACATATCGATGGCGAACGGCGAAACCGCCGAGAGCCCGCCGAGGACGATGATGAGTCGCCCCGTTCCGGTCCGGGCGGGCGCGGAATCGATGCTGACAGTCATCGGTCTCCATCCGAAGGTGCCTGAGGGATACCTGAACAGTAAGGTAAGCCTAACCTTACTTCCACCCCGACTGTCGACCCGGCCCCGACGCGGAACCGGCTCATCGCCGCCCATCAGTTCCGGTCAAGTGCGCACGCCCCTCGGGAAGTTGGGCAGCATGAAGGCAGCGGCCCGCGCGGTACCGCCGGCGGCGCCGAGACCGCCGCCGGTCACCGCGTACGGCATGGGCCGCTCCACGCCATATCTTCCGCACCGGGACATCGCCATGGTGTGGAGCGCGGAGCCCGGGGATGTGGAGCGCGGTTCCCAACCGCCGCGGGCTCTCCGGCGCCCGCTCTCAGGGAGTCAGAAGTTCGCCCGCACTACGGGCGTCAGAGTGTGCCGCTCTCAGGGCGTCACGAGCGTGCCCGCCCTCAGAGCGTCACGAGTGCGCCCGCCGGAACCGGGCGGGAGTGGTGCCCCGGTCGCGCCGGAAGGCGTAGCCGAAATTGCTGGGCGAGGCGTAGCCGACCTCGTGCCCGATCCGGGCCACCGGCCAGTCGGTCTCCACGAGCAGTGCCGCGGCCCGGTCGAGGCAGCGACGCCGGTGGTAGTCCATCACCGATGTCCCGTACAGCGCGCGGAACCCGGTGGCCAGGCGCCGGACCGACATCGACGACGCGCGAGCCAGCTCGGCCAGCGTCGGCGGCGCGTGGCGTGCCCGCCACAGCAGGTCGGGGACGCGGCGCAGCGCGGCCACCTCGTGGTCGTCCAGGACCAGGGACTCCTGGGCGTCCGCGGGCGGCGCGGTGACGGTGAGCCCGTCGATCAGTGCGGCCATCGCCGCCACCAGCCGCGACTCCATGAACAGCAGGCGCCCGGGGGACGAGCGCCGGTGCAGGAAGATCTCCTCCAGCGGCCCGGCCACCGGGCGCAGCGCGGCGGAGCGGCCCAGGTACCGTTCGCGCGCGACGTGGTCCGGCCCGATGGCCGGCAGGGCGCCCGTACCGAGTCCGCCGAGGTAGGACTCCAGCCCGGTCCAGGTCCCGGTGATCGACACCGCGCGGTACCGCTCGCCGTCGCCGTGCGCGATGACGCCGTCGGTGGCGCACCGGGGGCTCAGCGACACCGAACTGGCCCGCAGGTCGCCGGCGCCGGTGCTGGTCTCCCTGATGTGCATGCGCCCGTCGACGCAGTGCTCCAGCTCGAAGTGGTCGCCGGGGAAGGCGAACCCGACCTGGTGCCCGCCGGCGAACGCCACGTCGTACCGGAGGATGTGGAACCCGCTGCGCAGCGACGTCACCTCGATCGTGCCGTCGCCGACCTCGGGGCGCAGCCGGTGCCGCACGGTGCCGTCGCGGCACGTGTCGGCCTGGGCGATCGACGCGAAGTAGGCCGCGTACGTCGCGTCCAGGTCGGTGGAACCGGCCGCGCCGGCGAGCTGGTGAACCGGGGTCACAAGATCAAGGTTAGCCTCCCCTTAGTGATTTGCCCATGTTCAGGCGGCCGGGGCTTCCCGAGCGTGCGGTGGTCCGCGCTCCGGTCAGCCGGAGCGGGTCAGAACAGGACATCGTAGGCTTGCCAGCCGCCACCGATCGGGATGGCCTTGTTGGGAACGACCCTGCCCTGGTAGCGCATTCCCTCGTAGACCGACAGGTTGCCGTCGAGGTCGCGGACGGCCAGGTCGGGCAGCTGGTCGCCGTCCAGGTCCCGGATGCCGACGAAGTCGGCGTAGATGTTCCAGCCGCCGCCCACGCGGACCCGGGTCTCGAAGGGCCGGGAAGGGTCGCCGGAGCCGGTGGCCTGGTACTTCCAGAGCACGCCGTCCGTGTCGCGGGCCAGGAGGCCGTTGCCGAAGGTGGTCAGGCGGTCGTACACCAGCCAGCCGCCGCCCACCCGCACCGGCGGCGCGAACGGGGCGGAGGGCTTGCCCGTACCGGCGTAGAAGTAGAGGCCGCCGTCGGTGTCGCGGGCCACCAGGTCGTTCTTGCCGTCGTTGTTGGCGTCGCCCGCACCCGTGATGCTGATGTACCGGTCCCAGCCGTATCCGATGGCCTGCCGAGCCTTGAACGGCGCGGACGGGTCGCCGCTGCCCTCGTAGAAGTACAGCTTCCCGCTCCGGTCGACGGCCGCGACGTCCCCCGTACCGCCGGCCGACGTCCCCCCGAGCGAGGTGATCTGCACATACTGGTCCCAGCCCGCGCCGATTCTCGCCCGCGGCCGGAACGGCGGAACGGTCCATCCCGTGCCCTCGTACTGCCACAGCACACCGTCGTGATCCCGGGCGTACATCGCCGTACGCTCCGAGGCGGGCCGGGGCTGCGCCGACGCGGCGGCCGGACCGGCGGCGGCGAGCGGCAGGGCGAGTGAGGCCGCGACGGCGGCGGCGATCAGGGCCGGACGGAAACGACGGCGGATGCGCTGCATGCGTAACATCAAGTCCCCTTAGCGTATGTGCCGTTACGTCCTCCCATGTCCGGAAGACGGGCGGCATCGACCGTTTTCCAGGACCATACTGACAAGTGACCGTTATCCGAGCAGGACGTGAAGATCGGTGACCGAATGGTCATATTGCGGGGCGTAGGACGGCCTGGGAGGGGCACGCGCACGGGTGTCCGAGGGTGCACCACCAACCGGAAGGAGTCGTCGTGTCGTTCCTGTGGGCCGTCATCGCGGGGCTCGTCATCGGGCTGCTGGCCAAGCTGGTCGTGCCCGGTCGGCAGCCCGTCCCCCTGTGGCTGACAGTCATCCTGGGCATGGTCGGCGCCGTCGCCGGCAACGCGCTCGCCACCGCCTTCGGCGTGCGCGACACCGGCGGTATCGACTGGATCCGCCATATCTTCCAGATCGGCATCGCAGCCGTCCTGCTCGCCGTGATCACTCCCCTGTGGGTCCGCCGGCGTGCCTGACCACGCCGTACGGACCGGCTGTGCCGGGCACCGCGCCGGCGGAGCCGGTCCGTGCGGCCGGGGCGGGCCGGACCCCGCTCTCCTGAGGTCCACGCCATGCGTGGGATGTTCACGACCGACGGCCGGAAGCTGTCGTACCTGGATCACGGAGGTCCGGGGCGGCCGCTGCTCGCCCCGCACGGGCACTACAACGAAGCGTCGGTGTTCGCGCCACTGGCCGCGGCCCTGGCGCCGCGGTGGCGGGTGATCGCGCTCGACCAGCGCGGACACGGCGAGTCCGACCGTGCCCGCGGCTACGAGCGGGACGGTCACGTGGCCGATGTCGCCGCCTTCCAGCGGCACTTGGGGGGTCGGCCCCGTACCGTTCCTGGGCCCCAGAAGGCGCTCGGCGCCGACCACTGGGCGGACTGGGCCTCGGTGTCCTGCCCCACCCTGCTGGTCCGTGGGACGCGCAGCGACGAACTGTCCGCAGAACACGCCCGGGACATGGTCGCCCGCCGCGCCGGCGGGGCCCGCCTCGTGGAACTGCCGGCCGGCCACTGCGTCCGTCTCGACGCCCCGTCCCGGCTCGCTGCCGAGGTCACGGCCTTCCTGTCCGGGGACGGGAGCGAAAGCCGGAACGGGAACGGAACGCGGAGCTAGACCGGGGCCGGCGCCAGGACCGGGCCGCCTCCCCGCCTCATCCCGCCACCTCGAACGCCTCGGTGGCCGGTGTCCGGGCGGGCCAGGACGGCCAGCCGTGGACCGGCGGGAGGGCCACGGTCCGCCACCACGGCTCCACCACGGGCTCGTCGGCGGGCTCGAAGGGGCGGCCGGGGTGCGGGACGGCGCAGGGGAATCCGGCGGTGCGGGCGGCGTACATGGTGCGTTCGGCGGGTTCGGCCCAGGGGTGGGGCGCGAGGTTGAAGGTGCCCCAGTGGATCGGCAGCATCAGACCGGTCGGCCGGCCGCCCTGGAGGTCCAGATGGGCCCGCGCCCCTTCTTCGGGCGTCATGTGCACGTCCGGCCAGAACTCGCTGTACGCACCGATCTGGATCATCGTGGCGTCGAACGGGCCGTGTTCGGCGCCGATTTCGGCGAAGCCGGGGAAGTAGCCGGTGTCGCCGCTGTGGAAGATCCGGTTCTCGGGGCCGGCCACCACCCAGGACGCCCACAGGGTGTGTTGCGGACCGCGCAGCCCGCGTCCGCAGAAGTGCTGCGCCGGCGTCGCGGTGAGGGTCAGGCCGCCGACCTCGGTGGACTCGTGCCAGTCCAGTTCGGTGATGCGCTCCTCGGGGACGCCCCACAGTTCGAGGTCGGCGCCGATGCCCAGCGGTACGACGAAGCGGGTGCCCGTACGGATCAGTGCCTTGACCGTCGGCATGTCGAGGTGGTCATAGTGGTCGTGCGAGATCACCACCGCGTCGACCGGGTCCAGTTCGCCGAGCGGGACCGGCACCGGGTGCAGCCGCCGCGGCCCGGCCCAGGTGAACGGTGAGCAGCGCTCGCCCCAGACCGGGTCGAACAGCACCCGGTGCCCGTCGATCTCGGCGAGCACGCTCGAATGCCCCATCCACGTCAGCCGCAGCCCGGAGGCGGGCGGCTCGCCCCAGTCCGCCGCGGTGGGCCGGTGCACCGGGATGCGGCCGACCGGCATCCGGCGCAGCCGGCCCTCGCGGGCGAACTGCGTACGGGCCATGGGCAGCGCGGAGCCCGGGAGCAGCTGCCGGGTCGGTACGGGGTTGCGGAACTGGCCGTCCACGAACTGCGGGGACCGGTGTATCCGCGCCAGCCGCTCCCCGGTGGGCCAGGCACCGAAGACGGCGGGGCGGCGCAGTGCGTACCGCCCGGCGGCAGGCGGGTCGGACGGGGTCTGGCGGCGGGGTCGGAAGCCGGGCACGGCACCTCCATGGTTCGGGCGGTAGCGCTGTCAACGGGTCGCCGCGCAGTGAACGGACCGCCGCGGCGACGGGTTCCGGCACGCCGGCGTCCGGGCGCGTGGCACCGGCAGCGGATCACGACGCCCGGACACGACACGTGTTCCCCCACCGTCCCGAACCACTCGGCCGGCCTGCGCATTCCGGGGCGGGCGGCGTGCGCTCCCGGCCGGGTCCGGGGCTCCGCGTACCTCTCCCCTGTGCGGCCGGACCGTACGGCCCTACCTTCATGTCATGGCCCAGACCTGTCCGCCGGACCACGACGATTCCTCGGACGGCGGGAAGCCGCTCCCGGCCGAACCGGCCCGACCGTCCCAACCGGCCGAACCGGACCGGCCGACCCGACCGGCCGAACTCCCCCCGCCCGTCGCCCGCGCCGCCCCGCACCTGTTCCGGCCGGGGGTGCGGCTGGTGGCCCTGCCGCTGGTGGTCACGCTCGGACTGCTGGCCGTCGCCGGGCTCGGCACCGGTTTCGTGGGGCGGTTCCGGGCCGCCGAGTCGCCCGAGGCGCGCGCCTTCACCAAGCTGCTGGAGTTCGACCTGTGGAGCGCGCTGGTCGGCGCCTCGATCGCGCTGTATGTGGCGGTGGCGTACGCGATGGCGTACGGGGTGCACCGGCGCTGGCGGCACCCGGTCGACCGGCCCGCCCCCTGGGCCGTGGCCGTACTGGCGGTGGGGGCCGTCCTGCTGATGGGCGCGGTCTTCGGTGTGCTGCGCTTCTTCACGCCGCCCGGCACCCTGCCCGTACCGCTCGACGGGCTGTCATGGCGCGTGCCGGTGCTGCTCGTCCTGGGGATGCTGGCGGCGGCGCCGGGCGCGGTGGGCCTGTGGGACGTACAGGCGGGGCTGTTACGGCTGAGCCGTCGGCTGCCCGCCGAGCCGGGCGTCCTGGCGCCCGCGGGCGCGTTGCGGGAACTGCACCTCGCGTGGCGGGACGCGGTGCGCTTCCTGACCGGCGGCAGCCTGATCATCTCGACCGCGGTCATCGACGCGGGCGCGCTGCGCAACGCGCTGCTCGCCCACGGCGCACCGGAGAAAACTTTCCCGGCGTCCTCCGTGCTGCTCTACGGGGCTTTCTTCAGCGTGATGTTCGCGCTGGTCTTCCTGCCGGTCGTGGTGCTGTGGCGGTCGGTCGCGGGCCGCCTGGTGGAGGTGACGGTCCGTATCCCCGAGGCGGACGAGCTGACCGAGGACTGGATCGAGCGCCGGGCCCGGCTGGTGGCGTTCCTGCGCCTGGACCTCTCCCTGCCCAAAGTACTGGCCCCGGCGCTGGGAATCCTGGCGCCGCTGGCCACCGGCGCGGTCAGTCTGTTCCTGCCGAGCGGGGGGCAGTGACGCGCAGGACAGGGGGCGCGCCGGATACGGTCAGGCCGCCCGGTCCAGCGGTACCACGGCGGTCGGCGGGGCACTGAGACCGGGCCGGAGCGGCAGCAGCAGGGTGCGCAGGACCGTGCGCGGGGCCATCAGGCGGGACGGCGGCGCGGTCAGGCACAGGACGTCGCGGAAGGCGGCGCCGAGGACGGGATCGACGACGGCGCGCAGCACGAGCCGCTGTACGTACCAGGAGGTCAGCCGCTCGCCGAGGCCCGCACGGGCGTCCGGGCCGTCGGCATACGGCCGGTCGGCGCCGACCGCGGTGCTCCAGGCGGCGTCGGAGGCGCGCGCCACCGCGCGCTGTGCCTCCTGCGCTCAGCCCCGGCCGCAGACCACCGCCGGAGTCCAGGGTGCGGCGCAGCGCCAGGGCGCCGAGCGCGGCGACCGACATGCCCTGCCCGTAGACCGGATTGAAGGTGCAGTTGGCGTCGCCGAGGACGACGAAGCCCTCGGGGACGGCGCCGGGCCGCTCGAAGTGCCGACGGCGGTTGGCGGTGTCGCGGAAGCCGTAGACGGGCGAGACCGGGTCGACGTGCGACAGCAGGCCGTGGATGTACGGGTCGCCGATCGTGGCGGTGAAGTCGGCGAAGCCCTGGTCGTCGGTGGGCGGGTGGTGGCCGCGTACGCCCGCGGCGGTGAGCAGCCAGGTGCCGTCCTCGACGGGTACGTACACGGCGCCGCGCGGACAGCCCGGCCAGCCGGGGACGTTGACGCCCATGTCCGGGGCGCCGGCCGGTCCGGTGGGGCGGAGCATCCGGGTCGCGTAGGCGATCCCGGCGTCCACGGTCTCCTGGCGCGGGGCGGGGCGGCCCAGTTCGGTGTACCACTGCGGGGCCTTGGACGTGCGCCCGGAGGCGTCCACGACGAGCGCCGCGTGGAGGGTCCGCTCGGCCGGGGCCGCTCCGCCGGTCCGGCCGCCGCCGCCCTTCCGTGCCCGTACCCGTACGCCCGTCACCCGTCCCGCGTCGCCGGTCAGACCGACCGCCTCGGTCGCCTCCAGCACCTCCAGGCGGGTCGCCGACCCGGCGGCCGTCCGCAGTACGCGGTCCCGTACGACGCCGTCGATCACCGGGCGGGTGACCGACAGGCATCCGTGGCGGCGCTCGTCGAAGCGGTGCTGCCAGCCCAGGACCGTACGGGTGACCAGGTCGCGCGGCGGATAGAGGGTGCGCGCCCCGGCGTCGGTGAAGGCGCGGCCCGTGCCGGGCAGCAGTTCCTCCAGCGCGCGCAGGCCGCCGCTGAGGAAGACGTGCAGGTGGCGGGCCTGTGGGACGCCCTTGCGGAAGGCGTGGCCGGTCGGATAGCGGTCGCGTTCGACGACGGTGACCGCGTCCACGTGCCCGAGCAGGGCGGTGGCCGCGAGCATCCCGGCGAGTCCGCCGCCGATGACGACCGCGTGCCGCTCCCCCGCCGCTTCGGCAGTCTCTTCCACCGCTGCCCCCGTTCCGCCCTCGGGCGCCCCTCACGTCCGGCCGGCGGCCGTCGCACCACCGGTCCGGTACGGAACTTTCACCCTCGGTCTGCCGGGCGGCGCTGTCAACCACCACGCCACCCGCGCACTTGGACGTACCGCACGCCCGGCGGAGGCAGGCGCTACCCCTTCCGCCCCACCCCGCCGTAGAAGATGATGTTGTTCAGCTCCTCCGGGCCGGGCGGCGGCCCGTCCGGCCGCCACAGCGGCACCCGCACGACCCCCGGCTCCAGCAGGCCGAACGGGCCGAAGAGCGGCTCGACCTCGGCCTTGGTGCGCAGGTTCAGGGTGGCCGTGGCGTTCTTGTAGACGTCCAGGACGCCGTCCCGCGCCTGCTCGTCCGTACGGCCCTGCTCGTACGCCTCGTACGGCTCGCCCGTGGCGTGCGACAGCACCAGGACGCTGCCCGCGGGCAGTTCGCGCGCCAGTGCGGCGACGATTCCCGCCGGGTCCTCGTCGTCCCGCACGAAGTGCAGGACGGCCACCAGCAGCAGTGCCACCGGCCGATCGAAGTCGATCAGTTCGCGCACGGTCGGGTGGTCCAGGATCGCCCGCGGATCGCGTACGTCGGCCAGGACGAACCCGGTGTCCTCGGTGTTGGTCAGCCGCGCCCCCGCGTGGGTGGCGACGATGGGGTCGTTGTCCACGTAGACGACCCGGACGTCCGGCGCCGTCTCGCGAGCGACCTCGTGGGTGTTGGGCGAGGTCGGGATGCCCGTGCCGATGTCGATGATCTGCCGGATGCCGCCGGCGACCACCTCGCGCACCGCGCGGTGCAGGAAGGCCCGGTTGGCGCGGGCGCTCAGCCGCACCTGCGGGTGCGCCTCGATGACGCGCCGCGCGGCCTGGCGGTCGACCTCGTAGTTGTCCCGGCCGTCCAGGTAGTAGTCGTACATCCGGGCCGGGTGCGGCCTGCTGGTGTCGATCTCCTCGGGCGCGAAGGCCGCCGCGTCCTGGAGCCCCCGCGAGCCGTCCTCGTCCCACGAGCCGACCACGGCCCGGGAGAATTCCGCTTCCTTCACGCCGTCCTCCGATCGGTGCCGCAGCCGCACCCGCAGGGCGCCGCGGTGAGCAGGAAGTCGGCCGCGCCCGCCTTCGCGCCCTCGATGAAACTCTTGATCTCGCGGTGGGTGTAGATCAGGGCCGGGCCGCCCGGGTCGGTGGACTGGCGCAGCGCCACCCGGCCGTCCCCGAGCCGCAGCGCCTCCACGCACTCGCCGCCGTTGCCGCCGCTCCACGGCTTGTGCCAGCCGTCGCTGCCCAGGTCGGTGGCGGGCATGCCGTTGTAGATGCGTATGCGATCCATGGTTCAGATCTCCTTGCGAAAGCCGCCCAGAAGGGCCTCGGTGGTCTGTGCCGGCGCGGCTTGCGCGCACATCCGGTCCAGTGCCTCCAGAAAGGTCGAGACGTCGTCGCGCTGGTCGAAGTACACGGCTCCCACCAGGTTCTCGGCGTACGCGATGTCGGGCAGTTCCGGGATCGGGAACCGGAAGATGCTGAACGGCCCGTACATCGAGGGGTGCGGTCCGGCCGCGAACGGGATGATCTGCAGCCGGATGTTGGGCAGGGCCGCGGCCTCGGCCAGCCGGGCGATCTGGTCGCGCATCACCCGCGGCCCGCCGATCGGGCGCCGGAAGACGGTCTCGTCCATGACCACCCAGAGCATGGGGGCGTCCTGGCGGGTGAGCAGCGACTGCCGCTCCATGCGCAGCGCGACCGAGCGGTCGATCTCCTCGCGCGGCGCGTGCGGCTGGCCCGCGCGCAGCACGGCGCGGGCGTACTCCTCGGTCTGCAACAGGCCCGGTACGTAGTGGGGCTGGTAGCCGCGGATGAGGTTGGCCTCGCTCTCCAGGCTCACGTACGCGCTGAACCACTCGGGCAGCACGTCCCGGAAGTTGTGCCACCAGCCCGGCCGGTTGGCCTCGCGCGCCAGCTTCAGGAAGCCGTCGATCTCGTCCTGGTCGGTGACGCCGTAGGTCGCGAGCAGCTTCTCCACGTACGGGATCTTCAGGCCGACCTCGGCCTTCTCCATGCGCCGTACGGTGGCGTGGGTCACATCGAGGGCGGCGGCCGCCTGCTCGTAGGACAGCCCCGCCTTCTCACGCAGGTCCTGCAGTCGCTTGCCGAGCACCACCCGCAGGACGGTCGGAGCGCCACCCGACCGTGCATCCGCCACTTCTGATCCCCTCCAACCAACATGAGTGATCAGCAGTGTGTCATGTCGTCAGCAGACCCGAACAGACTGTGCTTGCGATTTATTACACATTGATCCTTGCCATCGGTGAGCAACATCGCACATAGTTGCGGAGTGGCTTCCTCCAACAACGCTCCTTCGTTAGGGCGCTGTGGCGGCTTCGTCGCCGAGCGTCTCCGGGACGCGTTCCACTTGCCGGCGCGCCGCACCTCCGTACCGGAGGCGCGCAGACGTGTTCTCGCGGTGCTGCACGAGTGGGGCGCGGCAGAACAGGTCTGTGATGACGCCGAGTTGGTGGTCTCGGAGCTGTTCACGAACGCCGTACGGCACACCGACAGCGAAAAGGTCGACTGCGAACTGACCGTGCTCGGCGCGTTCCTGCGCGTGGAGGTCACCGACCAGGGCCGCGGCGGCTCCACGCCGCACGTGCAGCCCGGCAGCGTGGACAAGGAGTGCGGCCGGGGCCTGTTCCTCGTCGGCGCCCTGTCCGAGAGCTGGGGTGTACGCCCCGACCCCACCGGCCGCGGCCGCACCGTCTGGGCCGACCTGTCGTACGACTCCCCCACCGCACACTGAAACCGCCGCCCGCGCCGTGGAACGGCGGCGGGCGGCGGTGCGGCATCGCCGCTCTACAGGGGCAGCAGATCGGGCCGCTTCGGCTCGACATGGTCGCCCGAGGACTCGCCGCGCAGACGGCGGCCGATCCACGGGACCAGGTGTTCACGCGCCCAGTGGATGTTGTCCCGTCGCGCCTCGGCGGCGGTGCGCTCCGCCTCCGGCGGCCACGCCTGGTCCGGGTCGGCCGGCACGTCGAGCCCCAGCACCTGCGCGGCGCGCAGCGCGACCCGCGTGTGCCCGTCGGCCGACAGGTGCAGCCGGTCGTCGCTCCAGGCCCGCCGGTCCTGTACGGACTTCAGCGACCACAGGTCCAGGACCGGGCAGTCGTGCCGGTCGGCGATCGCCCGTACGTGGGCGGTGTATGTCGCGATCTTGCCGCGCAGGTGCCGCAGCACCGGCACGCCGCGGGTGTCGAACCCCGTGCACAGCAGCACGGTGCCGACCGTCTCCCGCAGGTCGGCGACGGCCGCCTCGTACCGCTCGGCGACGGCGTCCGGGTCCGACCCCGGGCGCAGGATGTCGTTACCGCCGGCACAGAACGTCACCAGGTCGGGCGCGAGCTCCCTGGCACGCGGCACCTGCTCGGCGATGATCTGGTCCAGCAGCCGCCCGCGGACCGCGAGATTGGCGTACCGGAAATCCCCCTCCGCACGCCGGTCCGACAGGAGAACCGCCAGCCGGTCCGCCCAGCCGATGTACGCCCCGTCACGGCCGGGATCCCCGACCCCCTCGGTGAAGCTGTCCCCGACGGCTGCGTACGACCCGATGGCGCCGTCTGCGCCACTGCTCATCTTCTTCGAATCGTCTGCCACGTCAGGACATACTTCACCCCCGGAAGTGACTTACGCCACCGTAACCAGGGGTTGACGTGGGGTGATTAATGCCACCTGGTCAAATTCTGCTCAAGTCGGAATAAGAAATGGCCGGGGTAAACGGTGTTTTTCGGCCGATCGGGGGGGCGGGGATGATGGCCGGGACGATACCCGGACCGGATGCGGATACGGGCAGGGCGGGACCGGCGGTACATGGCCACCCCCGGCGCCCCGGACACCCCGCGACCGGCCCGGATACCGACTGCACCCATGTCGTATCGTCAAAGTGGCCCGCCTCGTCGACGAGCAGCGTCGGCGACCGATCCCGAGGAGCGCCCGTGACGCAGCAGACCCCGGAGGTCCCGTCGACCGACTCCGAGCTCGCGGAGGTACGCAACTTCCGTGACGTGGGCGGCCTGCCGACCGCGGACGGGCGCCGGGTGCGCAGGGGCCGGCTGTTCCGCAGCGGCCACCTGGCGTCGGCCACCGAGGCGGACGCCGCCTTCCTCGCCGGGCTCGGGCTGCACACCGTCTTCGACTTCCGCAACGCCGCCGACATCAAGCTGGAGGGCCCGGACGTCGCGCTGCCCGGCGTACGGAACGTGAACATTCCGCTCACCGACCCCGCCGACGGGGCCGAGTTCTGGGCCATGGTGCGCGACGGCGAGCTGGGCCACCTGCGGACGGCGCTGGGCGACGGCAAGGCGGCCGGCCGGATGGCCGAGACGTACCGCCACATCATCACCACCCGGACCGCCGACCACAGCCGTGTCCTGCACGCGCTCGCCGAGGACAGCGTCCCTGCCCTCATGCACTGCGCGGCCGGCAAGGACCGCGCGGGCCTGTCCATCGCCGTCACCCTCCTCGCCGTCGGCGTCGAGCGGGAAGCCATCGAGGCCGACTACCTGGAGTCCAACGCCGCCCACCGCCGCTACAAGGTGCGCCGCTCCGACAACTCGGCAGCCGGCATGTCCTCCGAGGTCATGGAACTCCTCGCCCCCCTCTTCGACGCCCGCGCCGAGTACCTGTCCGCGGCCTTCGACGCCATAGAGACGACGTGGGGCTCGACGGAGACCTACCTGAGCGAGGGCCTGAAGCTGTCGCCCGCGACACGCGAGCGGCTGCGGTTCCAGTTGCTGGAGGACTGAGCGGCGCCGGCGGCCGGGGCGGCGGAAGCGCGCCGCCTCCTGCAATGCGCTGCCTGCCGCCTCCCTGCCGCTCTTCACCTCGGGCAAAAAATACGATAAATGCCCCTATCGTCTGGATCCTCCTTTCCGTGCGGCGCATGATGAAAGCAGCGGCAAGGAGGCACAGCCATGACCAATCATCGCCGCTTCATCACGGCACCACTCGTCGCGGCGACGGCAGCCGTCGCCCTCGCCCTGACGGCCGCGTGCGGCACCGACAACAGCACCACACCCGCACCGGCGGACAAATCCGCTCCCGAAAAGGCACAGCAGGACAAGAAAGCGGATTCCTCCCCGGAGAACGAACGCGCGGATCTCACTCGCTTCCGGCTCGATGACCGCTCACAGGCCGGATTCACCAATATCTGGGTCGTGTGGACGGTCAAGAACACCAGCGGAAAGAAGTCCAATTACCACTTCGACTGGGAGGCGGTCGACTCCAACGGCACCCGCGTGGCCAACAGCACGGAATTCGTGACCGATGTACAGCCCGGCCAGACGACGACCGGCGAAAGCCCCACCACGCTCCACAGCGCGCAGGGCGTCAAGCTCAACATCACCAACTTCGACCGCACTGCGACGTATTGATCGGGAGAACGATCGTTCCCCGGGTCACCCCCCTTGCAAAGCCTGCTTCACCAACGTCCTCCCGAAATCCCACATCAGTCCCCCGCCCCGGTGCGCGTCATCCATCACCTCCGTGAACGCGTTCACGAAGCGGTCCACCTCCTGCTCCCCGATCGTCAGGGGCGGAATCAGCTTGATGACCTCCAGATGGTCACCGGATACCTGGGTGAGGATACGGTGGCGCTGGAGGAGGGGGACCACGACCATTTGGGCGAAGAGGCCCTTGCGGGCCGCTTGGAGCATGGTCCAGTGGCCACGGAGTTTCAGGGAGCGGGGGCGGCCGAATTCGATGCCGATCATCAGGCCACGGCCGCGGACGTCGTGGAGGAGTTCGTAGCGGTCGGTGAGAGCGGCCAGGCGGGTGCGGAGCAGGTCGCCGGTGTGGCGGGCGTTGGCGACGATCTCCTCGTCCTCCATGACCGCGAGGACCGCCAGGCCCGCGGCCATCGCCTGGGCGTTGGAGCCGAAGCTGGCGGAGTGGACCAGGACGCGGTCCATGGAGGAGTAGACCTTTTTGAAGATCCAGTCCTTGCCCAGGGTGGCGCCGACCGGGACGTAGCCGCCGGAGAGGGCCTTGGCCACGCACACCAGGTCCGGCTCGACGCCGTCCTCGTGCTGGTAGGCGAAGAAGTCGCCGGTGCGGCCGAGGCCGGTCTGCACCTCGTCGGCGATGAGCAGTGCCTTGTGGCGGTGCAGCAGTTCCTGGGCGGCGCGCAGGTAGCCGGGCGGTGTGGGATGGACACCCTTGCCCTGGATGGGCTCGACGATGAGCGCCGCCACGTCGCCGCGGCGCAGCTCGCGTTCCAGGGCCGCCAGGTCGCCCAGTTCGACGGCGGTGTCCGGCAGGAGCGGCGCGAAGCCGTCCCGGAAGCCGTTCTCACCGTTGACCGAGAGGGACCCGGTGGTCAGGCCGTGGAAGGAGTGGGCGCAGTACAGGACGCGGGGTCTGCCGGTGGCGTAGCGGGCGAACTTCAGGGCGGTCTCGACGGCTTCCGTACCGCTGTTGCCGAAGAAGACGCGGTCCAGGTGCGGGGTGTGGGTGAGCAGTTTCTCGGCCAGCAGGCCGGGCAGGGGCTGGCAGTCGAAGCGGGTGAGGTCGGCGAGCCGGGCGTCCAGGACGTCGTGCAGGGCCTGGCGTACGACCGGGTGGTGGCGGCCGAGGCCCATGACGCCGAAGCCGGCGAGCATGTCGAGGTAGTCCTGGCCGTCGGCGTCCCAGAAGTACGCGCCCTCGGCCCGCTCGTAGACCTTGTCGAAGCCGATCGTGTGCAGCATCCGCGGCAGCTGGTGGTTGAGGTACTTGGCGTGCAGGTCGTAGCGCTCGGCGCCGCGTTCGGCGAGCAGCTTGGTCAGGTCGAATCCGGTCACGGGCCGTTCTCCGTCACGAGTCGTTCTGTTTACGGGCCAGGAAGGCGCCGATCCGCCCGGCGATCTCGGCGGGGGTGAGTCCGATGTCGGCCAGCACCTCGCCGCGCTTGGCGTGCGCCAGGAACTGTTCGGGGATGCCGAAGGTGCGCAGCGGTACGTCCACGCCCGCGTCGCGCAGCGCCTGGCCGACCGCGGCGCCCACTCCCCCGCTGCGGCTGTTGTCCTCCACGACCGCCACCGAGGTGTGGCCGGCGGCCAGCCGGACGAGCGCGGGATCGACGGGCTTGACCCAGCGCGGGTCGACGACCGTGACGCCGATGCCGCGCTCGGCGAGCAGTTCCGCGGCCCCCAGGCAGACCGGGGCCATCACGCCCACAGAGACCAGCAGGACGTCCGCCCGCTCGCCCCGGGCCAGGATGTCCACGCCGCCGGTCCGCTCCAGCGCCGGGACCGGCTCGCCCACCGACTCCTTGGGGAAGCGCAGGACGGTGGGCGCGTCGTCCACGTCGACGGCCTCGCGCAGTTCGGCGCGCAGCTGGTCGGCGTCGCGGGGCGCGGCGATCCTCAGGCCCGGGACGACGCCGAGGACGGACAGGTCCCACATGCCGTTGTGGCTCGGGCCGTCGGTGCCGGTCACGCCCGCCCGGTCGAGGACGAAGGTGACGCCGCACCTGTGCAGTGCCACGTCCATCAGGACCTGGTCGAAGGCCCGGTTGAGGAAGGTGGCGTACACGGCCACGACCGGGTGGAGGCCGCCGGTGGCCAGGCCGGCCGCGGAGACCGCCGCGTGCTGCTCGGCGATGCCCACGTCCCACGTACGGTCGGGGTAGGCCGCGGCGAACTTGGCGAGGCCCACGGGCTGGAGCATCGCCGCGGTGATCGCGACCACGTCGGGGCGCTCCGCGCCGATCTTCACCATCTCGTCGCCGAAGACGGAGGTCCACGACGGCGGGCCGGGCGGCGCGACGGGTGCGCAGGTCAGCGGGTCCATGGCGCCGACCGTGTGGAACCGGTCGGCCTCGTCCTCCAGCGCGGGGCGGTAGCCTCGGCCCTTCTCGGTGAGGCAGTGGACCAGTACGGGCCCGCTGAAGCGGGCGGCGCGGCGCAGCGCGGACTCGACGGCGGCGATGTCGTGGCCGTCGATGGGGCCGACGTACTTCAGGCCCAGGTCCTCGAACATGCCCTGCGGGGCGAAGGCGTCCTTGAACCCCTTCTTGGCGCCGTGCAGCGACTCGTACAGCGGGCGGCCCACGACGGGGGTGCGCTGCACGACCTCCTTGCCCCAGGCGAGGAAGCGTTCGTAGCCGTCGGTGGTGCGCAGGGTGGCGAGGTGGTTGGCGAGGCCGCCGATGGTGGGGGCGTAGGAGCGCTCGTTGTCGTTGACGACGATGATGAGGGGGCGGTCCCTGGCGGCGGCGATGTTGTTGAGCGCTTCCCACGCCATGCCGCCGGTCAGCGCGCCGTCGCCGATGACGGCGACGACGTGGTCGGTGCGGCCCCGTACCTGGTTGGCCTTGGCGAGGCCGTCGGCCCAGCCGAGCACGGTCGAGGCGTGGGAGTTCTCGATGACGTCGTGCTCGGATTCCTCGCGGGAGGGGTAGCCGGACAGTCCGCCCTTGCCGCGCAGCTTGGAGAAGTCCTGACGCCCCGTCAGCAGTTTGTGTACGTACGACTGGTGGCCGGTGTCCCACAGGATGCGGTCGGCCGGCGAGTCGAAGACCCGGTGCAGGGCTATGGTCAGTTCCACCACGCCCAGGTTGGGTCCCAGGTGGCCGCCGGTCCGTGCCACCGCGTGCACGAGGAACTGCCTGATCTCCTCGGCGAGTGCGCCGAGGACGTCCCCGGGAAGCGCCTTGAGGTCGCGCGGCTCGCGGATCTGTTCCAGCATCGACATGCTTCGTCCCCCTCTACGGGTACAGCCAGTACGGCTCTACGGGTTCAGCCAGTACGGTTCAGCCGACGACGACGTCAGGGGTGCCGGGCACCACTCCTTCGGACTCCATGCCCGCCGCGATCTTCATGGCCTCGTCGATGAGCGTCTCCACGATCTTCGACTCCGGCACGGTCTTGATGACCTCGCCCTTCACGAAGATCTGCCCCTTGCCGTTGCCGGACGCGACACCGAGGTCGGCCTCACGGGCCTCGCCGGGCCCGTTGACGACGCAGCCCATGACCGCGACGCGCAGCGGCACCTCCATGCCCTCCAGGCCCGCGGTGACCTCGTCGGCGAGCTTGTACACATCCACCTGGGCACGCCCGCAGGACGGGCAGGAGACGATCTCCAGACGGCGCTGCCGCAGGTTCAGCGACTCCAGGATGGAGATACCGACCTTGATCTCCTCCACCGGCGGGGCGGAGAGCGAGACGCGGATGGTGTCGCCGATGCCCTCGCTGAGCAGGGCGCCGAAGGCCACGGCCGACTTGATCGTGCCCTGGAAGGCCGGACCGGCCTCGGTCACGCCCAGGTGCAGCGGGTAGTCGCACCGCGCGGCCAGTTGCCGGTACGCGTTGACCATCACGACCGGGTCGTTGTGCTTGACCGAGATCTTGATGTCCCGGAAACCGTGCTCCTCGAACAGCGAGCACTCCCACAAAGCCGACTCCACCAGCGCCTCCGGCGTGGCCTTGCCGTACTTCCGCAGCAGCCGCTTGTCCAGCGAGCCCGCGTTGACGCCGATGCGGATCGGCACCCCGGCGTCGGAGGCCGCCTTGGCGATCTCCTTCACCCGGTCGTCGAACTGCCGGATGTTGCCGGGGTTGACCCGGACGGCCGCGCACCCCGCGTCGATCGCGGCGAACACGTACTTCGGCTGGAAGTGGATGTCCGCGATCACCGGGATCTGCGACTTCTTCGCAATGACCGGCAGCGCGTCCGCGTCGTCCTGCGAGGGGCAGGCGACGCGGACGATCTGGCAGCCGGAGGCCGTCAGCTCGGCGATCTGCTGGAGCGTCGCGCCGATGTCGGCCGTGTTGGTCGTGGTCATCGACTGCACCGATATGGGCGCGCCGCCGCCCACCGGTACCGGCCCGACCTGGATGCGGCGCGAGACGCGCCGCTCGGCCAGCGGCCGGGCCGGTATCTCCGGCATGCCCAGTGCGACACCGGCGGCGGAAGGACCGCCCCCGGGAGGTTCACCGGTACCCATCACGTCACCCGCGGTTCGCCGCGACGGTTTCACGGGCGGCGCGCAGGGACTCCTTCAGGGAGCCCATGGTGGCGAGGACGGCGGTGGGCTCGTAGCCGCAGTGCGCCATGCAGTTGGCGCAGCGCGGGTCCTTGCCGCGGCCGTACTTGTCCCAGTCGGTCTCCTCGATCAGCTGCCGGTACGTCGGGACGTAGCCGTCGCTCATCAGGTAGCAGGGGCGCTGCCAGCCGAAGAGCGAGTAGTTGGGGATCGCCCAGGCCGTGCAGGGGAAGTCCGCCTTGCCCTCCAGGAAGTCCAGGAACAGCGGGCTGTGGTTGAGCCGCCAGCGGCGCCGGTTGCCGCCGGCGAACGCCTTCTTGAACAGTTCCCTGGTCTGCTCGACGCCGAGGAAGTGCTCCTGGTCGGGGGCCTTCTCGTAGGCGTAGGCGGGCGAGAGCATCATCTCGTCGACCTTGAGGTCGTCGTTGAGGAAGTTGAGCACCTCGATGATGGTCTGCGGGGTGTCGGTGTTGAAGAAGGTGGAGTTGGTGGTGACCCGGAAGCCGCGCCGCTTGGCCTCCTTGATCGCCTCGACCGCCTCGTCGAAGACGCCTTCCTTGGCCACGGACTCGTCGTGCCGCTCGCGCATGCCGTCGATGTGCACCGCGAAGGCGAAGTACGGCGAGGGGGTGAACTTGTCCATCTTCTTGCGCAGCAGCACGGCGTTGGTGCACAGGAAGACGTACTTCCGCTTGGCCACCAACTGCCGCACGATCTCGTCGATCTGCGGGTGCATCAGGGGCTCGCCGCCCGCGATGGAGACCATCGGGGCGCCGGACTCCAGGACCGCGCCGACCGCCTGGGCGACCGGCATGCGCTGTTTGAGCACACCGGCCGGATGCTGGATCTTTCCGCAGCCCTCGCACTTGAGGTTGCACGCGAAGAGCGGCTCCAGCTCCACGATGAGCGGGAACTTCTCCCGCTTGCGCAGTTTCTGTTCAAAGAGATACGTACCGACCCGGATGGACTGACGGAGCGGCATGGCCATCTGGCTCACCTCCTGGGGAGCAGCAAAGAACGGTGCCATTCGAAGAAGACAGGAAGGATGGAGCGCAGCACACGGAAGGCTGACATTCCACCGCGCAAAGTGCCGATTCGGACAAGTTCATGTTCTGGAGCGTCCACGATCACCCGTACGGCCGCAACCGGACGTCCGCCGTCCCGCGTCGCGGCCGCCAGCGTCGCGGCGGACTCCATGTCCACCGCGACGGCGCCCGCGGCGCGCAGCCCGGCCCGCTCCGCGCTGTGTACGACGTGGTCGGAGCCGCGCAGCAGGCCGGTGTGCACGGTCATACCGCGCTCCTCCAGGGCGCGCAGCAGCGGACCGTTGCCGGAACAGGGCACATCCGCCTCATCGGGCAGATGGCCCCGTGCCGCGTCGGCGACGACCACGTCCCCCGGCCGCATGCCGGGGACCAGACCGGCGCAGAAGCCGGTGGCGACGACCGGGACCCGCGCGGTCGCCGGGCCGTCGCCCAGCACGTGCCGGACGGCGTCCGTCGCCGCGCGCGGCCCCATGCCCGTACGGAGCGTGACCACGGGCGCGGGCGCGCCGCTGTGGTCGCCGCCGCGCAGCGCGAACCGCTCGATGCCGAGCGCGCAGGCGAGCAGCAGCGGCGGCGGCCCGTCGGGCACGGCCCGCAGGCCCTCCCGGGCGGCCTTCGCGCTGCGCGACACGGGCATCAGGCCCCCTGGGACGCGCCGGCCGGTCCGCCGTTGACGTAACGGCCGAGGGCCGTCAGCGGGAAGACCTGCCGGTACAGGTGGTAGTTGATCGAGAAGTCCCAGGGGAAGCCCGTGCCGGTGAAGTACGGCTCGTCCCAGGACCCGTCGTCGCGCTGCGTCCCGGCCAGCCAGCGCACCCCGCGCGTGACCGCCGCG
Organism: Streptomyces sp. NRRL F-5755; assembly: GCF_001279365.1. Classification (NCBI taxonomy): domain Bacteria; kingdom Bacillati; phylum Actinomycetota; class Actinomycetes; order Kitasatosporales; family Streptomycetaceae; genus Streptomyces; species Streptomyces sp. NRRL F-5755. Next base: position 44,816 of record NZ_LGCW01000269.1, read on the forward strand.
CTCTCCCGCTCGCCCGCCGCGAGCAGCGCCATCAGCGCCCACGCGGTCTGCGAGGCGGTCGACTCGCCGCGGCCCGCCCACGCCTTGTCGTGGTACGAGCGCTGGTCCTCGCCCCAGCCGCCGTCCTCGTTCTGTACGCGCTCCAGCCAGCGCACGGCGCGGCGCACCGCCGGGTGCGAGGCCGGGATGCCCGCGGCGGCCAGGGCCGGGAGGACGGAGCCGGTGCCGTAGATGTAGTTGGTGCCCCAGCGCCCGAACCACGAGCCGTCCGGCTCCTGTTCGGCGAGCAGCCAGCGGATGCCGCGGCGGACCCGCGCGTCGTGCGTCATGCCGAGGTCGGCGGCCATCTCCACCACATGGGCGGTCACATCGGCCGACGGCGGGTCGATGACCTCGCCGAAGTCGCAGAACGGCAGCCGGTTGGGGAACGGGCTGGTGTTGTCGGCGTCGAAGGCGCCCCAGGCGCCGTTCTTGGACTGCATGCCGAGGTTCCAGCGCACGGCGCGCTGCACGGCGGCGTCGACACGCTCCGGGTCCGGGTGCTGGATGCGGCGCAGTGCGAGGACGACCTCGGCGGTGTCGTCGATGTCCGGGTAGTTGTCGTTCTCGAACTCGAACGCCCAGCCCCCGGAGGGCAGTCGCGGCCTGCGTACGCTCCAGTCGCCGGGCCGGCGGATCTGCTCGGCGAGCATCCAGTCGGCCGCCTTGACCAGTTGCGGGTGGTCGGCGGGCAGTCCGGCGTCGGCGAGCGCGATGGCGGCCAGGCAGGTGTCCCACACCGGGGACTGGCATGCCTCGATCATGCGGACGGGGGCGCCGTCCGCGTCCTCGCGCCATACGGCGAAACGGTCCAGCGACTCCAGGCCCTGCCGCAGCACAGGGTGCCCCAGGTCGTACCCCAGCAGATGCAGTGCCATGATCGAGTAGACGGCCGGCGGCTGGATGCCGCCCCAGCAGCCGTCGTTCTCCTGGCGCTCGACGATCCAGCTCGCCGCGGCCCGCAGGGCGGAGCGGCGCAGCTTGCGGACGGCCACCTTCCGGTACAGGTGCAGGCCCTTGTCCAGCCGCTGGAAGACGCCGTCCCAGGTGGTCGGCGGGGCGAGCGGCCGCGGCGGGTTCGGGCGGGCCGGGTCGGCGTGCAGCTCGTCCAGGGCGAACGGCGCGGGGCGCACCGGGCGCACGGAGCCGACGATCGTCAGTGCCACGATCGTCTGCCGCGCCCAGCACGCGAAGTCGTAGATGTTGAGCGGGAACCACTTCGGGAACCAGATCAGCTCGGGCGGCAGTTCGGGCAGGTCCTCCCACTTCCACCAGCCGAACAGGGCCAGCCAGATACGGGTGAAGACCCGGGCGGCGGCGACGCCGCCGTGCTCGCGGATCCAGGCGGCGGCCCTGGCCATGTGGGCGGCGTCCGGCTCGTCGCCGGCCAGCCGCAGGGCGACGTACGCCTCGATGGTGGCGGACAGCTCGCCCGGCCCGCCGTAGAAGGTGGCCCAGGTGCCGTCGTCGCGCTGCTCGCCGCGGATGTGCCGGGCGGCGGCCTCGGTGATGCGCGGGTCGCCGATTCCCAGGAACTGTCTGAGCAGCAGGTCCTCGGCGTCCATGGTGACGTTGGTTTCCAGATCGCCCTTCCACCAGCCCGCCGCGTCCTGGACGGACAGCAGGTACTCGGTGGCGCGGGCCGTGGCGCGGCGGGCGGCGGCCGCCGTGCTCGTGGGGGCGGCCGGGTCGTTCTCGGTGTTCTCGGCGCCGGCATCGCCGGCCGAGGAGGCGGCACGGGGCGGCAGGGCCCCGGTGCTTCCGTCGGTCGTCGCTGTCATGGCTTCCCCTTCTGCAGTGAACTCTGTGAAGCGTGCTCAGGGATTCCGTCGGCCGGCGCCCGCCCCCCTGCCGCGGGGAGCAGCGCCGCCCGGCGACTGCGATCTAGATCGGCTCGATAGGGATCATCTCTCTCGTACGACGACGAAGTCCGCGAGCGCGACGAGCTGCGCGCGGACCGGTGCGGGCATGTCCACCTCGTCCAGTGCGGCGATGGCGGTGGCGTGCTGGCGGCGGGCCTCCTGGGAGGTCCACTCGCGGCCGCCGGCCTCCTCGATGAGGGCCGCGCGTGAGGCGAACTCCTCCTCGGTGAAGTCGGCGATCTCGTCCTCGCTCTTCTTCGCGTCCGCCGCGAGGATGCCGGCGAGGCGTTCGGCGGCCGGGTTGTCGGCGGCCAGGGCGGCGACGACGGGCAGCGACTTCTTGCGCTGCCGCAGGTCGCTCCAGGTCTGCTTGCCGGTGGCCTCCGGGTCGCCCCAGATGCCGAGCAGGTCGTCGACGGCCTGGAAGGCGAGGCCGAGGTGGTAGCCGTAGCGCTCCAGGATGTCGGCGGTGCGGTCGTCGGCGCCGCCGAGGACGGCGCCGATGGAGACGGCGCAGGCGAGCAGCGCGCCGGTCTTGTTGCCCTCCATCTCCAGGCACTCCTCGACGGTGACCCGCTCGCGGTGCTCGTAGGAGATGTCCTGGGCCTGGCCGTCGATGAGCTTGCGGGTGGCGACGGTCAGGCGGCGGGTGGCGCGGCCGGCCTCGACCGTGCCGAGCTCCAGCAGGATCTCGTTGGCGAGGGCGAACAGCGCGTCGCCGACGAGGATGGCCTGGGCCGGGCCGTGCACCTTCCACACCGTGTCGCGGTGGCGGCGCTGCTCGTCGCCGTCCATCAGGTCGTCGTGCAGCAGCGAGAAGTTGTGGACCAGTTCCACGGCGACGGCGCCGGGCACGCCGACCTCCGGCGGCTGTCCGGCGGCCTGCGCGGACAGCAGCGCGAGCGCGGGGCGCACGGCCTTGCCGCCGTCGCCGTCCGCGGGCCGTCCGGCCGCGTCGATCCAGCCGAAGTGGTACGCGGCGACGGTGTCCATGGGAGGCGCGAGCCGGTCCACGGCGGCACGCAGCACGGGAGTGGCGAGCCGCCGCCCGCGCTCCAGCAGCGCGGTGACGCTCTCGGTGTCGATAGCTGGGGAAGCCGGATGCACGGTTTCTCCTCTGTTTCCGGTGCTCGTGCTCGTGCGAGCGCTCGTGCTCGTGCTCGTGGTCATGCCACCTCCTGGGGCAACTGGCCCTGGGGGAAGCCGAGTTCGGTGAGTGCCTCGCGAACGGCGCCGAGGCCGCTGCGAACAGCGCTTTCCATGGTCGCGGGCCACCCGGTGGCGGTCCACGCGCCGGCCAGGTACAGGCCGGGGTTCTGTGTGCGGGCGGCGGGGCGCAGCCGGCCGACGCCCGGGGTGGGAGCGAACGTCGCGGTGCGTTCGCGGGTGACGAAGAAGTCGCGGACGGTGGCGCCGCGCGCTGCGGGCAACAGGCGTGCCAGCTCCGGCAGATAGCGCTCGCGCAGCTCGGCCACCGGCCGGTCGATGTCGTCCTGTGCGGCGGACTGCGAGACGGCCAGGTACTGGCTGCCGGCGCCGCCGGGCAGGGCGGCGAGCCCGGAGGCTTCCGTACGGTCGAAGACCCACTGCACGGGCGAGCCCAGCGCCGCGAAGAACGTCCCCCTCGACGGACCTGACGGTCCGGGGGACGCCCCCAGCTTGAGCACCGGCCGGTCGTACACGACATGCAGATTCAGGATCGGCGCCGTGCCGATGTCCAGCAGCCGGTCCTGCCCGTCGAGGCTGCCGGCGGGCAGCAGGGCGTGCGTCTCGCGCTGCGGCAGGGCCAGGACGACCGTGCCGGCGGCCAGCTGCTCGCGGCCGTGCGGGCCGTTGTCGACCGCCACCCGCCAGGCCCCGTCCTCGCTACGGTCCAGGCCGCTCGCGCGGGTGCGCAGCTCGACGCGGACGCCCGCCTTCTCCAGGGCCTCGCGGGCGAGCACGTCGTGCACCTCGCCGAGCGGCACCCGGGCCCAGCCGATGTCGGCGGCGCCGTTGTCGGAGAGCAGGCCGGTCTTGAAGACCTTGGCGGCCAGGCCGAGCGAGGCGTCGCCGGCCCGTGCGTTCAGCGTCGCGACGCCGACCAGGTCCCACAGCGCCTCGACGGCGCGCGGCGACTGGCCGTGCCGGCGCAGCCAGGAGGCGAAGTCCACGCCGTCCAGCCGCGGGTCCTCGGGGTCGAGCTTCTTCAGGGCCAGCGCAGCGCGGCCGACGTTCGCCCGCTCGGCGAGCGAGAGGTGCGGGTACGTCGCCAGGCTTCTGGCCAGGTGCAGCGGTACGGGCAGGGCGGTACGCCGCAGCCGCCCCAGCCGCAGGCCGTCGGCGTCCAGCACCGGGACGTCCATCCGGTCCTGGAGGGGTACCAGGCTCCGGGCGCCGACCCGGTCGAGGAACCAGCCGTACGCCGTGCAGCAGCGCAGGTAGACGTGCTGGCCGTTGTCGACGGTCAGCTCGCCCACCGCGGACTCGCGGCGGAAGGAGAAGACCAGGCCGCCGAGCCGGGGCCGGCCCTCGACGAGGGTGACGCGCAGCCCCGCGTCGGCCAGCGCCAGCGCTGCCGTGATACCGGCGAGACCGCCCCCAATGACCACCGCAGCCGCCCCATCGGGACGGCCTGCCTCATGTGCATCGTGCCGGTCGGGCCGCATCGGTTGCGATGTCATTCGCCCTCCCTGATTACTGTCGTCAGGGACGCAGCGGCCCGGCGGAGGGTTGCCCGCCGTTTGGACCGCCGCCGCGGCCCTGAGCTGGGCTCGTCGGCCCCGTCCGGCTCCCGCCCCGTCATCCGCGCCTCCTCGCGGGCGGCCGGCCCGCCGCCCGCGCCGCCTGCCGGCGGCCGATCGCCCGTGCGTCGAAACCCGAGAGCCCGCGCACGGCCACGAACGCCTTCTCCCGGCCGGGCAGCGAGACCCGGCCGCGCAGCACCGCCTCCGGGTCGGCGGCGATCCGCGCGAGCAGCCGGTGGTAGATCCCCGCCATGGCTGCCACACAGGCCCCGCTGCGCCGGTCGAGCATGGGCAGCAGCCTGAATCCCTGGTCGAACAGGGCGCGGGCGCGCCGTACTTCGAAGTGGACCAGTCCGGTGAAGTCGGCGCCGGGCGGCGGGACCGGACTGTGGAAGCCCACCGAGCAACCGAACTTGGCGAGGTCGTCGGAAGGGAGGTACGTACGGCCGTTTCCCGCGTCCTCGCGAACGTCTCTCAGAATATTGGTCAGTTGGAGGGCCAGCCCGAGCGTATCGGCGTATTCGGCGGCGCGTGCGGTGTCCGGCGCGCCGGGGACCGTGCCGAACACCCCCAGCGAGAGGCGACCGATCGCGCCCGCCACACAGCGGCAGTAGACCTTCAGGTCGTCCCAGGTCTCGTAGGTCTCGCCGCGTACGTCCATCAGGACGCCGTCGATCAGCTCGTCCAGCCCGCCGAGCGGGATGGGGAAGCGCCGGGACGCGTCGGCCAGCGCCACCGCCACCGGGTCGGTGTCGTCCTCGTCGACCGCGCCGTCCTGGATACGGGCGAGCAGGGCGCGGGTGTCCTCCAGCCGCCGCTCCTTGGCGTCGTCCGCCAGCGGGCCGTCGCCGATGTCGTCGACCCGGCGCGAGAAGGCGTAGAGCGCCGACATGGCCTGCCGCTTGTCGGTCGGCAACAGCCGGATGCCGTAGGCGAAGTTACGTGCCTGCTGCCCGGTCACGGCCTCGCAGTAACGGTACGCAGCGAGCACCGGCGCGGACGCGTGTGCGATGTCCTCCACGGTCCGACTCACCCCTTTCTTCGCAATGTCGCCCGCACCTCGCGCAGCAGGCTGAGCTTGGTCGGCTTGGGCGGTCCAGGGAGCACGTCGTGGTCGGCGGCCGCGACCGCCCGGAGTGCGGCGCGTCCGCCGCCGACGAAGCCGGCGAGCAGCAGCTTGAGCCTGCCGTGGACGCTACCCACCAGCGGGGTGCCTTCATTCAGCAGCGCGCGGGCGCGTTCCGCCTCGTACGCGATGAGCGCGCGCACCGGTGCGCCCCCTGTCGGTGCGGCGAGATCCCGCTCGGTGACACCGAAGCGTTTCATGTCCTCGCCCGGCAGGTAGACGCGGTCCCGGCGCAGGTCCTCGGCGACGTCCTGGAGGTGCTCGACGATCTGCAGGCCGGTACAGACGGCGTCCGAGGCCCGGATGCGCTCGGGGCTGGCGGTGCCGGTGATGCCCAGGACGAGCCGGCCGACGGGGTTGGCGGACAGCTCGCAGTAGGCGAGCAGGTCGCCGTACGCCGGATAGCGGCCGACCCGCTGGTCCTGCCGGTTGGCCTCGATCAGGCCGAGGAAGGGCTCGGGGGTCAGGCCGCAGCGGCGCACGGTGGGGCCCAGGCGGCGCATCAGGGGGTGCAGCGGGCCGGGGGCCCGGTCGCTGAAGACGCGGTGGAGGTCCGCTTCGAGCGCGTCGAGCAGCGCCAGGGTGTCTCCGCTCTGCGCCGGGTCCAGCCCCAGGCGCAGGGCGTCGCCGCCGCCGGGTGCCAGGTCGCCGTCGCCGATGTCGTCCACGAGGCGGGCGAAGCCGTAGACGGCCATCAGGTCCCGCCGCCAGGCGCGGGGCAGGAAGAACGGCGCCACCGGGAAGTTCTCGTGCGCGGCCTGGTCCAGGACGGTGCGCGACTGCGCGTCGTCGTCGCGGGCGCCGTCCGGCACCCGCTGCCGGACGAGGACATCGCGTGCCCGTGCCATCCCTCGGCTCACCGGAGGCTGCCCGGCGCGCTTCGGGGCCGGAGAGTTCCAGTAGCCATTGCCGTCACGCCTCCCGTTCTACACCGCCAAGCCAAAGCATCCCATTTCGGACACGCCGCATGCCGCGACCCGCCCGATCGAACCCCCGGCCGCCAGGGCGGGTACACATTGCCCGACTTGTGCCACTTGTGCTGTTCAGTACCCGTACAGCTTACGCCGTACATCTCTCCGGCGTCCGAGGGGGTACCGAACCGCGAAGCAACGATCCGGTCAACATCCAACCGGCCTGAACTGTTCCCGTTTTCGGCCCAGTTGACCAGCTGTTAACGATCTCCAGACCTGCGGACAACCTTCCGCCGCCGGCCCGGCAACGATCAACGGCCCCCGCGAGCCGGACTCGCGGGGGCCGTACGGCGCGCTGCGGGCTACTTGCCCGTCTCCTTCTCGTACGCCTTGATCACCTCGTCGGTCGGGCCGTCCATCATCAGCTCGCCCTTCTCCAGCCACAGCACCCGGTCGCAGGTGTCCCTGATCGACTTGTTGTTGTGGCTGACCAGGAAGACCGTGCCGGCCTCCTTGCGCAGCTCGCGGATGCGGGCCTCGGAGCGCTTCTGGAACGCCCGGTCACCCGTCGCCAGCGCCTCGTCGATCATCAGCACGTCATGGTCCTTGGCCGCCGCGATGGAGAAGCGCAGCCGCGCCCCCATGCCGGAGGAGTACGTGCGCATCGGCAGCGAGATGAAGTCGCCCTTCTCGTTGATGCCGGAGAAGTCGACGATGCTCTGGTAGCGCTCGTGCACCTGCTCGCGGGACATGCCCATCGCCAGGCCGCCGAGGATGACGTTCTTCTCGCCGGTCAGGTCGTTCATCAGGGCCGCGTTCACACCCAGCAGCGACGGCTGGCCGTGCGAGTAGACCTTGCCGCGCTCCGCGGGCAGCAGTCCGGCGACGGCCTTGAGCAGCGTCGACTTGCCCGAGCCGTTCGAGCCGATCAGTCCGATCGACTCGCCGCGGTACGCGGTGAAGCTGACGCCCTTGACCGCGTGCACCTCGCGCACCCCGCTGGACGGCTTGCGGCGGATGATGCGGTTCAGGGCCGCGGTGGCGCTGCCCTTGCCCGCTCCGGTGCCGTACACCCGGTACACGATGTGCAGGTCGTCCGCGATCACGGTGGGGACGCGGGTGGTGTCCGCCGTCTGCGCGGCGCCCTCTTGCTCAGCCACGGCCGTAGCGCTCCTCAGCCTTCCAGAAGTACACGAAGCCGGCGACGCCCATCACCAGCGCCCAGCCGACGGCCAGCGGCCACACGTGCGGCGGCAGCTTGTCGGCGGTGAAGCTGTCGATCAGCGCGAACCGCATCAGGTCGATGAAGATCACGGCCGGGTTGCAGTCCAGCAGGACGTGCACGAAGGCCGGGACCGCCTTCTCCTTGAGGATCTGGTCGATGCTGAACATCACGCCGGACGCGTACATCCACGTCCGCATGATGAAGGGCATCAGCTGCGCCAGGTCGGGGGTCTTGCTGCCCAGGCGGGCCATGACCATCGCGAGCCCGGTGTTGAAGACGAACTGCAGCACCAGTGCCGGGATCGCCAGCAGCCAGGACCAGGTGGGCACCTGCCCGTAGCCCAGCAGGATGAGGACCAGCACGCCCATCGAGAACAGCAGCTGCTGGAGCTGCATCAGGCAGAACGAGATGGGCAGGCAGGCGCGCGGGAAGTGCAGGGCGCGCACCAGGCCCAGGTTCCCGGAGATCGCGCGGGTGCCGGCCATCACCGAGCTCTGCGTGAAGGTGAAGATGAAGACGCCGGTGACCAGGAAGGGCACATAGTCCGCGACCCCGCGGCTGGTGCCGATCAGCAGGCCGAAGATGAGGTAGTAGACGAGCGCGTTCAGCAGGGGCGTCACCACCTGCCACACCTGGCCCAGCTTCGCCTGGCTGTACTGCGCGGTCAGCTTCGCGCTGGCGAAGGCGGAGATGAAGTGCCGCCGGTCCCACAGCTGCCGTACGTACTCCGGCAGGCTGGGCCGGGCCCCGCTCTGCGTCAGCCCGTACTTGCGGGCCAGCTCGGCACGGGACAGCCCGTCGTCGGATGTTGGCGGGGCACTCATGGCGACCGCACTGTCGTGCGTAGTCTCGCTCACTGTTGACACTTTCGTCCTCAAGGTGCGCTGCCGGGGCCGTGCCCCGGGTTCGCGCCTGATGCTCTCAGATACGAGCTTGTCAGATGACGGGAGGGCGGCCCAGCCGGGTCAGGCGCCACACGGTACGCCACTTCATGGGACGCCTGGGACCACAGGACGTGGCCCAGCCCTCCTTGAAGCCGCCCAGCCAGGCACGCAGGGCGGGCCGCGAGGGCCGCCGGGCCAGGGTGAGCAGGAACCAGACACCGAGATAGACCGGAACCAGCGGGGCCGGGAGGTTGCGGCGGGCCAGCCAGACCCGGTTGCGGGCCACCATGCGGTGGTAGACCGCGTGCCGGCTGGGGGCGTGGGTGGGGTGCAGCAGCACCATGTCCGACCGGTAGTCGATCATCCAGCCCGCGTCCAGGGCCCGCCACGCCAGGTCGGTCTCCTCATGGGCGTAGAAGAAGTCGTCGGGCAGCCCGCCGACCTCCTCGAAGACCTTCGTGCGGACCGCGTTCGCGCCGCCGAGGAAGGTGGTGACGCGGGAGGAGCGCATCGGGTCGGAGGCCCGCAGCCGCGGCACGTGGCGGCGCTGGGTCTCCCCCGTGTCCGGGTCCGCGATACGGAAGCTGATGATCCCGAGCTTCTTGTCGCGGGCGAACGCCTCACGGCACAGCTCGGCCGTGTCCGCCCGCTCCAGCAGCCCGTCGTCGTCCAGGAACAGCAGCACGTCCACCTCGCCGCCGCCCGGTCCGAACGCCTCGATGCCGACATTGCGCCCGGCCGGGATGCCGACGTTCTCCGGCAGCTCCACGGTCCGTACGCCGTCGGGCAGCGGCGGCAGCGGCGAGCCGTTGCCGACGACCACGACCTCGATGTGCTCGCCCTGCTGCTTGGCGACCGAGTCGAGCAGCGCGCGCAGCTCGTCGGGGCGGTTGCCCATGGTCAGGACGACAGCGCCGACCTTCATCTCTCGCGCCCCCGTCACTTGAGCCTGCTGGAGGCGAGGATGGACACCAGGTGCAGCACGGTCTGGAGCAGCGCGATACCGGCCATCACCGCGACGCCGAGCCGCGAGAAGAACAGGTCGCCCCGTACCGCGTCCACGACCGCCAGGAGCAGGATCACCAGCGACGCCTCGATGCCGAGGATCAGCCGGTGGAACTTCAGCGCCGCGGCCGCCCTGCGGGCCAGCGCCATGCCGGACGAGCGCGGCTCGGACGCGGCCTCCTTGACCGGCGGCAGTCCGCCCTGGTGGCGGGCCACGCCGACCAGGTCCGTCTCCGCCTTGATCAGGATCGCGCCGAGGGCGGCGAGGGTGCCGAGGAAGGCCCACAGCCAGTCGATCCGCCCGGAGCCCCACAGGTCGGCGGCGCGCAGGCCGAAGCCGACCAGCACGGCGGCGTCGGTGAGGTAGGCGCCGACCCGGTCCAGGTAGACCCCGCCGAGCGAGAACTGCTTCTTCCAGCGGGCCACCTCGCCGTCGACGCAGTCGAGCAGCAGGTAGAGCTGGACCATCACCACCCCGAGCACGGCCCCCCAGACACCCGGCACCAGCAGGGCCGGGGCGGCGAGGACGCCGCAGAGGGTCATCACATAGGTCAGCTGGTTCGGCGTGACCCTGGTGTTCACCAGGTACCGGTCGCAGCGCAGCGAGATCTCCCGCATGTACAGGCGACCGGCCCAGTGCTCACCGCTGCGCCGGTCCTTGACACCCGCGGGGTGCACGACCGGGCGGAGTTCAGCTACTGACGGCTTGTGCATAGTCGGCGTAGGCGTCCCTGATCTGGTCGGTGGACAGGTCGAGGTGTTCGAGGATCGTGTAGCGGCCCGGACGGGTCTGCGGCGCGTACTCGACGGCCCGGACGAACTCCTCGTCGCTGAAGCCGATCTCGCCGGGCGTCACCGGCAGGCCGTGCCGCCTGAGCACCTCGATCATCAGCCCGCAGGTCTCCTTGTCCCCGCGCAGGTGCGTGGCGAAGGCGGCGCCGAGGCCGCACTGCTCGCCGTGGCTCGCCGCCCGCTTCGGGTACAGGAGGTCGAAGGCGTGGTTGATCTCGTGGCAGGCGCCGGAGGCCGGGCGGCTGTCGCCGGCCACCGACATGGAGATGCCGGTCAGGACCAGGCCCTCGGCCAGCACCTGGAGGAAGCCGTCGTCGCCGACGCCGCCGGGGTGGCGCAGCACGGCCTCGCCGGCCTGGCGTGCCATGGCGGCGGCCAGCCCGTCGATGTCCTCGCCGGTCTCGCGGTGCGACAGTTCCCAGTCGGCGACCGCGGAGATGTTGGAGATGGCGTCGCCGATCCCGGACCGTACGAAGCGGACCGGGGCCTCCCGGATGACGTCGAGGTCGATCACCACGGCGATCGGGTTGGGCACGCCGTACGAGCCGCGGCCCGCGTCGTTGTCGAGCGTGGCCACCGGCGAGCACAGGCCGTCGTGCGACAGGTTCGTCGCGACGGCGACCAGCGGCAGGCCGATACGGGCCGCCGCGTACTTCGCGCAGTCGATGATCTTGCCGCCGCCCAGGCCCACGACCGCGTCGTAGCGGCCCTTCTTCATGGCGTCGCCGAGCTTGATCGCCTCGTCCAGCGTGCCGCCGCCGACCTCGTACCAGTCGGCGCCGGGCAGCATCGGGCACAGCCGCTCCCGCAGCCGGGCGCCGGAGCCGCCGCTGATGGCGACGGCGAGCTTCCCGGACGCGGAGATCCGCTGGTCGGCCAGCAGGCCCGCCAGGTCGTCCAGTGCGCCGGCGCTGATGTCGACGACGACCGGGGACGGAATCAGGCGGGTCAGTACCGGCATGCGATCTCACGGCCCTTCGCGAGGTCGTCGTGGTTGTCGATCTCGACCCACGCGACCTCGCCGATCGGCGCCACGTCCACCTTGAAGCCGCGGTTGACCAGCTCCTGGTAGCCGTCCTCGTAGTACAGGTCGGGGTCGCGCTCGAAGGTGGTCTTCAGCGCGTCCGCCAGTTCCTCGGCGGCCGAGCCCTCGATGAGGGTGACGCCGATGTACTCTCCGGTGGCCTCGGCCGGGTCCATCAGCTTGGTGATCTTCTGGACGCCCTTGTCGGGGTCCACGACGACCTTCATCTCCTCGTCGGCCAGGTTCTTGACCGTGTCCAGCGCGAGGATGATCTTCTGGCCGTTGCCGCGGGCGGCGAGCAGGGTCTTCTCGACGGAGACCGGGTGCACGGTGTCACCGTTGGCGAGGATCACGTCGTGCTTGATCGCGTCCCGGCCGCACCACAGGGAGTAGGCGTTGTTCCACTCCTCGGCCTTGTCGTTGTCGATGAGGGTGAGCTTGAGGCCGTACTTCTCCTCCAGCGCGGCCTTGCGCTCGTACACGGCCTCCTTGCGGTAGCCGACGATGATCGCGACCTCGGTCAGGCCGATCTCGGCGAAGTTGCCGAGCGTCAGGTCCAGGATGGTGGTGTCACCATCGACCGGCACCAGCGCCTTGGGCAGGGTGTCGGTGTAGGGACGCAGACGCCGTCCGGCGCCGGCGGCCAGCACGAGGCCGATCATGCGGGTTCTCCTTCATCGTGTACGGCGGGTGCTCCGGAGGACACCCAGAAACGGATGCTCTCGGCGAGCACCAGCAGCGCCAGGACCACTGCCAGGGCCGTCAGCGCGATTGTGAAACCTGTGGAGTGCAGCAGGGCCGCGAGGAGGACAACGACCAGCGTGCGTCCCTCGTGCCCGCCGGTTGCGCGCACCAGCCAGCGCGGCGGGGCCCCGGCGCCCACGCGGATGCGGTAGACGGTGTCGTAGTGATGGTAGGCGACCGCCGCGACCAGCCCGAACGCCGCGGGCAGCGCCTGGTCGACGCCGGAACGGGCCGCCACGACCAGGATCGCGACGTACTCGCCCGCACGGAACAGCGGGGGGACGAGCCAGTCGAGGGGGCCTTTCAGGGGGCGGGCGACGGCGACGCCGGCGAAGACCGCGTACACGGCCGCGCCGAGGACCGGCCACCAGCTGCCCGCGTCGCTCCACGCGAGCTGCGCCATCAGGAAGGCCACACCCGCGAACGCCATGACCGGAGCCGTGACCGAGCCGCGGGCGGCCGGGCCCTTGGCGGCCAGCTCGGCCAGCGGCCCGGAGTCCGCCAGGTCGGCGAGTGCGGCCGCCGCCCGGTCCGTACGGCGGGCGCGCCGTGTGAGCGAGCGCAGCACCCGGCCCGCCGTGGTGTAGCAGGCGGCCAGGGCGCAGCCGACGAGCAGCGCGTAGAAGACGATGCGCGGGGTGGTGCAGGCGGTCAGTACGGCGATCATGGCCCAGCGCTCGCCGATGGGCAGCACGATCATCCGGCGCACCCAGACCGTCCAGCCGACGCTGTCGAGCCGGTCGGACAGGGCCGCGGTGGGGCTGGTGTTGCCGGTGGCGTCGTGGTTCGCCTCGTTGAAGGAGAAGTCGACGACATGCCGGCAGGTCTGGAGGACCATCGCCCCCAGAGCCAGCGCCCACACATCGTCGCCACCGCGCGCCGCGCCGAGCGCCAGGCCCGCGTAGTACGCGTACTCCTTCGCGCGGTCGAAGGTCGCGTCGAGCCAGGCGCCCATCGTCGAGTACTGCAGCGAGTAGCGGGCGAGCTGCCCGTCGGTGCAGTCCAGGACGAAGGAGAAGATCAGGAGCAGCCCCGCGGCGATGAAGCCGCCGCGGCTGCCGGTGGCCGCGCAGCCCGCCGCGATCAGCGCGGTGAGCAGCGACGCGGTGGTGACCTGGTTGGGGGTCAGGCCGCGGCGCGCGCACCAGCGGGCCAGGTAGCGGGAGTACGGGCTGATGAAGAAGGTGGTGAAGAACCCGTCGCGGGCCTTGACGGCGGTACGCAGCCGTACGGCCTCGTCGTCGACGGCGGCGACGGCCTCCTCGGCGGCGGCGCGCTCGGCGGGCGTCAGCGGCACGGTCGCGACCAGGCTGCCCAGCTCGACGCTCTGCGGCGCGGCGTCCTCGGCCGCCATGCCCTCGGCGAGGGCGTCCGGGAGGACGTCCACGCGGTAGCGGGTGCCGGGGCCTGCGGGGACCGCGGTGGCGGCGCGCTTGAGCGCGGCGCGCGCCTCGGGCTGCGCCGTGACGGCGCCCGGCACGGCGGCGGCCGGGAAGCGCGGGTCGGTCAGCGCCAGCCGGAGGCTGTGCAGATGGCCGACGAAGCGCGGGTCGACGACGGCGACGCGCTCATCGGCCGGGACCTCGGCGAGCGCGTCGGCCACGGCCGCGGCGCCGTCCGCCGTACGGACGTGGAAACCCAGCGAGCGCAGGGCGGCTTCGAGCGGCGACCCGGCGACCGGCGGACCGGTGAGGATGGCGGTCGACAGACGAACTCACTCCTTGGAAGCTGGCGAGGCCGCGCCGGTCGGTCCGCATTCGATACGGGCTACCCGGGCAGCGGGCGTGGCACACCTGGCCCCGAGGGGGTGGGTGGGCACGTCGGCAGAGGCTATCGGATCGCCGGATGCGGCCGTTCACCGCGCATTCACCGCACGATCGAGTGACCGCCGGCTGCGCCTGCCGCGATCATCATGGTGGATCGGAGCGCCCGTGAACAACTGACGCCCGCACGAGCCCCGGACATCGTGCCGGTTATGACGCATCTGGCCACGTATGGACGGAATGCCGGGCGGGTGGGGTGGGTCACGGGGCGGGGCGGGTGCGCCCCTTCCCGGGCCAGGAACCGCAGGATCGAGGGCCCCCCGGGTCCGGGTGCCGCGATCATCGTGGTGGATCGTAACGCCCGTGGCCGACTAACGCGCGCAC
>NZ_LGCW01000270.1:0-58541 GCF_001279365.1 Streptomyces sp. NRRL F-5755
CCTGCTGTCCGCCGGCGCGCGGGCCCGGCTGCTGGTCGTGGGGCGCCGCAGCCCGGGCCGGCACGACCTGAGGAAGATCGGCGCGGTCGCGCACGCGGCGCTGCACCACGCGGCGTGCCCGGTGGCCGTGGTGCCCCACCCGTAACCAAACGGCGCAGCAAGAGCCGGCAACCGCCGCTTCGAGCGGTGTTGCCGGCTCTTTCGCTGCCCGGCGCCGGCTGCCGTGGCCGGACCGGAAGCAGGGTGGGGCCGGGACCTATGGCCCTGATGAATGCCTGGCAGGCCCTTTGTGCGCGGGCCCGCCGACCCGGTGGCAGGGACTTGCGGCTTCCGCTCGGGGCGGGGCACCGGTGACACGGTTTAAGTGTTCAACCGGCGCTTCTGTCACAGGAGTTACCGGTCCCGCCAGGGCTGAGGCATCCGTGATCGGGTGCGGCGCCCGTTGCTCCCCTGCAGGAGAGTCATGAACTTCCACGTGGATTCCGAGGCAGGCCGGCTCCGGCAGGTGATCCTGCACCGCCCGGGTCTGGAGCTGAAGCGGCTCACGCCGACGAACAAGGACGACCTGCTCTTCGACGACGTGCTGTGGGTCAAGCGGGCGCGCGAGGAGCACGACGCGTTCGCCGACACCCTCCGCGACCGCGGAGTGCGCGTCCACTACCTGACCGACCTGCTCACCGAGGTCCTCGCCAAACCGGCCGCCCGCGCCCTGGTCCACGACCGGGTCTTCGACGAGCGGGAGTACGGGCCGCTGGCCACCGACCGGATCCGCGCCGCGTTCGACGCGCTGGAGCCGGCCGAGCTGACCGAGTACCTCATCGGCGGGATGACCAAGCGGGAGCTGACGTACCGCACCGCCACCGTGCCCAGTGTGCGGCTGCACACCATGGCCGACGACGACTTCGTCCTGGCCCCGCTGCCGAACCACCTGTTCACCAGGGACACCTCCTGCTGGGTGTACGACGGGGTGAGCGTCAATCCGATGAAGAAGCGGGCCCGGCGGCGCGAGACCGTCCACTTCGAGGCGGTCTACGGCCACCACCCGCTGTTCGAGAAGCAGGAACACCATCTGTGGTCCCCGGGGCAGGCCGGATACCCGTCCACCATCGAGGGCGGTGACGTGCTGGTCATCGGCAACGGGGCCGTCCTGGTGGGCATGAGCGAGCGCACCACGCCGCAGGCCGTCGAAGCGCTGGCCCTGCGGATGTTCGCGGCCGGCTCGGCCCGGCGCGTGGTGGCCCTGGAGATGCCGAAGAAGCGCAGCTTCATGCACCTGGACACCGTGATGACCATGGTCAGCGGGGACACCTTCACCCAGTACGCCGGGCTGGGACCGCTGCCGTCGTGCACCATCGAGCCCGGCACCGACCCCGGCACCCTGTCGATCACCGAGCACCCCGCCGGTGACATGCACCAGGCGATCGCCGACGCACTCGGGCTGGCCTCGGTGACCGTGCTCACCGCCACCCAGGACGTCCACTCGGCCGAGCGCGAGCAGTGGGACGACGGCTGCAACGTCCTGGCCGTCGAGCCCGGGGTCGTCGTCGCCTACGAGCGCAACGTCACCACCAACACCCATCTGCGGCGCAGCGGCATCGAAGTGATCACCGTCCGGGGCAGCGAGCTGGGCCGGGGCCGGGGTGGTCCGCGGTGCATGAGCTGCCCCGTCGAACGCGACAGCGTCTGACCGTCCGCGCCCTCCCTATCGCACCTCCGCACGAAGGAGCACACCGTCATGGCTCTCAACCTGCGTCACCGCAGCTTCCTGAAGGAACTCGACCTCACCCCGTCGGAGTTCCGCTTCCTGCTCGACCTGTCCGCCCGGCTCAAGGCCGCCCGCGCCGCGGGCACCGAGCAGCAGCGCCTGTGCGGCAGGAACATCGCGCTGATATTCGAGAAGACCTCCACCCGCACCCGCTGCGCCTTCGAGACCGCGGCACACCAGCAGGGCGCGCACGTCACCTATCTGGAACCGACGGGATCGCAGATCGGGCACAAGGAGTCGATCAAGGACACCGCCCGCGTCCTGGGGCGCTTCTACGACGGCATCGAGTACCGGGGCAGCAGCCAGCGCATCGTGGAGGAACTGGCCGAGTACTCCGGCGTCCCGGTGTGGAACGGCCTGACGGACGAGTGGCACCCGACCCAGTCCCTCGCCGACGCGCTGACCATGTGGGAGAACACCGACAAGTCGCTGCACGAGATCTCCTTCGCCTACCTCGGTGACGCCCGCAACAACGTGGGCAACTCCCTGCTGGTCATGGGAGCCATGCTCGGGATGGACGTCCGCATGGTCGGCCCCGAGAGCCTACGCAACGCCCCGGAGGCCGTCGCGGAGGCCCGCCGGATCGCCGCGGAGACCGGCGCGCGGATCACGCTCACCGAGGACGTCACCGAAGGG
This sequence comes from Streptomyces sp. NRRL F-5755, assembly GCF_001279365.1. Classification (NCBI taxonomy): domain Bacteria; kingdom Bacillati; phylum Actinomycetota; class Actinomycetes; order Kitasatosporales; family Streptomycetaceae; genus Streptomyces; species Streptomyces sp. NRRL F-5755. The sequence continues at coordinate 2,402 of NZ_LGCW01000270.1, forward strand.
GTGGCGGGCGCGGACTTCGTCTACACCGACGTGTGGGTGTCGATGGGCGAGCCCCGGGAGATCTGGGACGAGCGGGTGGCCCTGCTCACCCCGTACCAGGTGACCATGGACGTGCTCAAGGCGACGGGCAATCCCCGGGTGAAGTTCCTGCACTGCCTGCCGGCCTTCCACGACAGCGGCACCACCGTGGGCGCCGACGTACTGGCCCGGACCGGCATGTCGGCCCTGGAAGTGACCGACGAGGTCTTCGAGTCGCCCCACTCCGTCGTCTTCGACCAGGCGGAGAACCGGCTGCACACCATCAAGGCGGTCCTCGTCGCCACCCTCGGCGACTGAGCCGCCGCCCCGCTCACCCACGGCACCCAGGAGACATCATGCGCGTCGTCGTCGCCCTCGGCGGCAATGCCCTGCTGCGCAGGGGAGACTGCCCGGACGCGGCCGTCCAGCACGCCAACGTCAAGGCGGCCGTGGCCGCCCTGGCGCCCCTCGCCCACCAGCACGAGCTGGTGATCACCCACGGGAACGGACCGCAGGTCGGCCTGCTCGCCCTCCAGAGCGCGGCCGACCGGAGCCTCACTTCGCCCTACCCCTTCGACGTCCTCGGCGCCGAGACCCAGGGAATGATCGGTTACTGGCTGCTTCAGTCGCTGCAGAACGCCCTGCCCGGGCGCCAGGTGTGCGCCCTGCTCAACCAGACCCTCGTCTCCAGCGCGGATCGCGCCTTCGCCCACCCCACCAAGTTCGTCGGCCCCGTCTACGGCCGCCAGGAGGCCGAAGCGCTCGCCGCCTCGCGCGGCTGGACGGTACGGCAGGACGGGGCGCACTGGCGCCGGGTGGTTCCCTCCCCCGACCCGCAGCGCGTGGTCGAGACCCGGCTGATCCGGCTGCTGCTCAACTCCGGGGCCGTCGCCGTGTGCGCCGGGGGCGGCGGCGTCCCGGTCATCCGCGACGAGAACGGACAGCTCACCGGCGTGGAGGCGGTCGTGGACAAGGATCTGACCGCCGCCCTGCTCGCCGAGGCCCTGGACGCCGACGCGCTGTTGCTGCTCACGGACGTCCCCCAAGTCGTGCTCGGGTACGGGACGCAGGAAGCGGAGCCCATCGGGCACACCACTCCCCCGCGGCTGCGGGCCGAACGGTTCCCGGCGGGCTCGATGGGGCCGAAGGTGGAGGCGGTGTGCCGGTTCGTGGAACTGACCGGCGGCATGGCCGCCATCGGCTCTCTGGACGACGCGGCGGCGCTCCTCGACGGGACCGCCGGCACGGTCGTCACCCCCAGCGGCCGCCCGTTCCACAACAGCGCCGCAACTCCTGAGGACCGGCCATGACCACCCGCGTCCCCGCTCCGGCGCAGCCCGGACCGGGCGGTACGTCCGCCAGCCCGCCGGAAGCGGGCGGCAAGCGCCGGATCCGGTTCCCCTCGGCGTTCACCGTCCTCGCACTCGTCACCGTCGCCGTGTGGGCCCTGACCTTCGTGATCCCCGCCGGCCGGTACGACACCAAGGACGGCGCGCCCGTCCCCGGCACATACCACCGGATCGAGCTGCCCACGGGCTTCGGGGACCGGCTCAAGGACCTGTTCCTGTCGCCCGTCAACGGGCTGTACGGCGTCACGGACGCGGGCAGCGGACTGACCGCGCCGGGTGGCGAAGGGGCCTTCTTCGGCGCCGCGGGCGTCTTCCTCTTCGTCCTCGCGGTCGGCGCCTTCATCACCGTCACCCTGCGCACCGGCGCCCTGACCAGCGGAGTGGCGCGCCTGGCCGAGCGCCTGACCCGGCACCGCACGCTCCTGCTCGTGGTCCTGACCGCCCTGTTCTCCCTCGGGGGCACCACCTACGGCATGGCCGAGGAGACCCTCGGCTTCTACGGGCTGATGATCCCGCTGGTGCTCAAACTGGGCTACGACCGGATGGTCGGCGCCGCGGTGATCATGGTGGGGGCCGGGGTGGGCACCCTCGCCTCGACCGTCAACCCCTTCGCGACCGGCGTCGCCTCCGACAGCGCCGGCATCGGCACCGGTGACGGCATCGTGCTGCGGCTGCTGATGTGGGCCGTCCTGACGGCGCTGGCCGCCGGATACGTGGTGCGCTACGCCAACCGGGTGCTCAAGGACCCGGAGCGCTCGCTGGTCGCCCCGCTGCCGGAGGACGCCGGGCTGCGGACGGCAGGATCGGCCGCCGAACCGCTGACCGGGCGTCAGCGGGCCGTGCTCGCCCTGTTCGCGGCGACCTTCCTCTTCATGATCTTCGCCGTCATCCCCTGGGCCGACCTGCACCTCGGCTTCCTGCCGACGCTCGGCTGGTACTTCCCCGAACTGGCGGCGCTGTTCATCGTGGCGTCCGTCGTGGTCGGCCTGGTCGGCGGGCTCGGCGAGAAGGGCACGACCGGCGCCGTCGTGGCGGGTGCCGGTGACTTCATCGGAGCGGCGATGATCATCATGCTGGCCCGCGGCGTGACCGTCATCATGAACAACGCCAGCGTCACCGACACCATCCTCAACGCCCTTCACAGCGCCGTCTCGGGCACCTCCTCGGGCTTCTTCACCGTGCTGATGTTCCTGGTCAACCTGCCGCTGGCGTTCTTCGTGCCCTCGTCCTCCGGACACGCGGCCCTGGCCATGCCCATCCTCGCCCCGCTCGCCGACTTCGCCGGCGTCGGCCGGGCCATGGTGGTCACCGCCTACCAGTCGGCTTCCGGCTGGATCAACCTCATCACCCCGACCTCCGCCGTCGTCATGGGCGGCCTGGCCCTGGCGAAGGTGCGCTACGACCGCTACCTGCGCTTCGTGGCCCCCCTCATGGGCGTCCTGCTGGCCGCGGTCATCGGGTTCATGCTGCTCGGAGCGGCCCTCGGCTGAGGACCGCGGAGAGCCACCTGATGGTGGCGCCACCCCGGCCGCGGGGTGGCGCCACCGTCACATGCGGACGCGTGAAGAAGCCGTCACCGTTCCCAGCACCAGTCGGCGACTTCCGGCAGGTCCGTACCGTGTTCGCAGATCCAGGCGTGGTGGCGGGTGCGGGTGTCCTCCATTTCCTGGCGTACGGCGGCGGCCCGGACGGCCAGGCCGGGGACGCGGTCGATGACGTCCATGACCAGGCGGTAGCGGTCGAGGTCGTTGGTGACGACCATGTCGAAGGGCGTGGTGGTGGTACCGATCTCCTTGTAGCCGCGCACGTGCAGGTGGGCGTGTCCGGCGCGGCGGTAGGCGAGGCGGTGGATGAGCCAGGGGTAGCCGTGGTAGGCGAAGATGACCGGCTTGCCGGGGGTGAACAGGGCGTCGTACTCCGCGTCGGACATGCCGTGCGGGTGTTCCTCCCTCGGCAGCAGCCGCGCCAGGTCCACGACGTTGACGACGCGTACGGACAGCTCCGGCAGGTACTGCCGCAACAGTCCGGCGGCGGCCAGCACTTCCTGGGTGGGGACGTCGCCCGCGCAGGCCAGCACCACGTCCGGCTCGCGGGTGCCGTCGTCGGTGCCCGCCCATTCCCACATACCGGCCCCACGGGCACAGTGCGCGCGGGCCGCGTCGAGGCTCAGCCAGTCGAAGCAGGGCTGCTTGCCGGCGACCACGACGTTGACGTAGTCGCGGCTGTGCAGGACGTGTTCGGCCACCGAGAGCAGGGTGTTGGTGTCCGGCGGCAGGTAGACGCGCACGACTTCGGGGCTCTTGTTGAGGACGTGGTCGATGAAGCCGGGGTCCTGGTGGGAAAAGCCGTTGTGGTCCTGGCGCCATACGTGTGAGGTCAGCAGGTAGTTGAGCGAGGCGATGGGGCGGCGCCAGGGCAGGCGCCGGGTCACGCGCAGCCATTTGATGTGCTGGTTGACCATGGAGTCGACGATGTGGACGAACGCCTCGTAGCAGGAGAACAGGCCGTGCCGGCCGGTGAGCAGATAGCCCTCCAGCCAGCCCTGGCAGGTGTGTTCGGACAGGATCTCCAGGACGCGGCCGTGCCGGTCCAGGTGCTCGTCGGTGTCGGCCGTCGCCGCTTGCCACGCCTTGCCGCTGGCCTCGAAAACCGCCTGAAGACGGTTGGAGGCGGTCTCGTCGGGGCCGACGATACGGAAGTCGCGGCGGTCGGCGGTGTCCGCCATGACTTTCTGCAGCAGGCTGCCGAGAATCCGGGTGGGTTCGTGGAGGGTCGCGCCGGGCTTGTCGACGGGCACGGCGAAACGTTCCAGGGCCGGTACCGGCAGACGGCGCAGCAGCAGGCCGCCGTTGGCGTGCGGGGTGGCGCCGAGCCTGCGGTGTCCTTCAGGTACGCATTCCAAGACCTGCGGCCGGGGGTGGCCGTCCGCGTCGAACAGCTCCTCCGGGCGGTACGAGCGCAGCCATTCTTCCAGCTGCCGCAAGTGGTCGGGGTTGTCGCGGACGGCGGCGAGCGGGACCTGGTGGGCGCGCCAGGTGCCTTCGACGGGCAGCCCGTCGACTTCGGCGGGGCCGGTCCAGCCCTTGGGCGTGCGCAGCACGATCATGGGCCAGGCGGCGCGCTCGGTGGTGCTTCCGTCGCGGGCCGCGCGCTGGATCGCGACGATGCGGTCCACGGCGGTGTCCATGGCGGATGCCATGGCGTGGTGGACGGGCAGGGGCTCGTCTCCGGTGACGAAGATCGGCTCGTGGCCGTAGCCCCGCAGCAGCGCGTCGAGTTCCGGCTCGGGCAGCCGGGACAGCACCGTCGGGTTTGCAATCTTGTAGCCGTTCAGGTGCAGGACCGGCAGGACGGCGCCGTCGTGCACCGGGTCGAGGAACGTGGTGGAGTGCCAGGACGCCGCGAGCGGCCCGGTCTCGGCCTCGCCGTCGCCGATGACGCAGGCGACGAGGAGGTCAGGGTTGTCGAAGGCGGCGCCGTAGGCGTGTGCGAGGGAGTAGCCCAGCTCGCCGCCCTCGTGGATGGAGCCGGGTGTCTCGGGCGCGACGTGGCTGGGCACGCCGCCGGGGAAGGAGAACTGCTTGAACAGCCGGGCCATGCCGGCGGCGTTCCGGCCGATGTCCGGATACGTCTCGGAATAGCTGCCTTCCAGCCAGGAGTTGGCCAGCACCGCGGGACCACCGTGTCCCGGTCCCCAGACACACAGTGCGTCCAGGTGCCGGGCCTTGATGATCCGGTTGAGGTGGGTGTGCACGAGGTTGAGGCCGGGTGAGGTGCCCCAGTGGCCGAGCAGCCGCGGCTTGACGTGCTCGGGCCGCAGCGGTTCGGCGAGCAGGGGGTTGTCCATGAGGTAGATCTGTCCGACGGCGAGGTAGTTGGCGGCGCGCCAGTGGGCATCGAGCGCCTGGAGTTCGTCATCGGTGAGGTCGGGCGCGGGGGACATGCGTGCCTCCGGGGCTGAAGGTGGGCTTCCCGTGTCGCGCGCACCAGCCTGTCCCCGTACGGCCCGGGCCCGCCAGAGCCGTACGGGCCGAGTCTGCCGTTTCCACGCGCCGGAGGACGGTCGGCCCGGGGCAGGGACCTGCGGCCCCTCCTGCGGCGCGCCGGTGGCCGTCAGGGTGAACTTGTCACTCCCACCCTGCCCTGGAGAATCCCATGTCCCGTACTGTCACGGTCGGCCTCGACGGTTCCCGAGAGAGCGTCGCGGCCGCCGCCTGGGCCGCCGAAGAGGCTCTGCTGCGGCGCCTTCCGCTCCGGCTGCTGCATGTGTGGGACCTCGGGCCGGACGTTCACACGCCGCTGCTCGGCCCCGATGTCCGGCCCTACTGGGCCGAGCGCATGCCCCGCAAGGTCGCGGAGCGGATGCGCGAGACGCATCCGGACCTGGAAACGCGGACGGACCAGAAGTGCGGCGAACCCGCGGCCGTACTGTGCGAGGCGGCGCAAGAGGACGCATTGCTCGTTCTCGGCTCGCGCGGCCTCGGTGGCCTGGCCGGCGCCATGGTCGGGTCCGTCGCCCTGGCCGTCGTCGCCCGTACGCGCTTCCCGGTGATCCTCGTCCCTGTTCCGGAGCCGGAATCGGAAACGGCCGAAAGCAGCATCCGGGGCGGGGGTTCCGGCGACGTCGTACTCGGCGTGGACCTCGCCCACCGGAGCGACGAAGTACTGGACTTCGCGTTCGCCCACGCCGACCGGCGCGGTGCGGCACTGCGGGTGCTGCACACCTGGAGCCCACCGCCTCTTTACGGCACTTCGCCCACAGCGGCCACGCCCGTGGTCGAGTCGGAGGTGACGGCCGCGAAGGAGGCGGCGCTGTCCGAGCTGCTGGAGCCGTGGCGGCACAAGTATCCGGGGGTACCGGTCACCGTCCGGTGCCGGACCGGCCGGGCGGCACGCGACCTCGTGGAAGCCGCCCGTGAGGCAGGGCTCGTGGTCGTCGGCCGCCGCGCCCGCCGCGCGCCCATCGGCCCCCGCATCGGCTCTGTCGCCCATGCCGTGCTGCACCGTTCCACCGCTCCCGTGGCCGTTGTGCCCCATCCGTAAGCGCACCGTCCGCACAGGCTGGGCCCTGCGTCCGTCCTGATGGGTCCGCTCGGCCCTGTCATCGCGATCCCGCTCGCGGGAGGCCGGCAGTCAGGCGACGAGTGCCCGGACGAACGCCGCCGGAGCAGAGGGTGTGCATCATGAACGACGCGGAGACACGGCGACCGCAGGGCTCACGTGCGGCAGTGAACCCCCGGTACAGGGAACAGCTCGACCGCAGTCAATCGCTGCGGCTGCTGGGCAGCGTCCCGCTCGGCCGGCTGGTGTTCACCCAGAACGCCCTGCCGGCCATCCGCCCCGTCAACCACCTCATGGACGGCGAGGACATCGTCGTCCGGCTCAACGACGGCGCGACCCTGACCTCGATCGCACCGCCCGCGGGCGAGGCGGGCCTGGTGGTCGCATACGAGGCCGACACCATCGACCCGCGTACCCACCTCGGCTGGAGCGTCATCGTCACCGGCTACGCACGGCTGGTGGCCGACCCGGCGCAAGTCGCCCGCTACGAGAATCTGCTGCGGCCGTGGGTGCAGCAGACCATGAACGGCGTCCTGCGCATCCAACCCGACCTGGTCACCGGCTTCCGACTGGTGGCACAACCCGCGGTCGCGGCGTGCGCCGCGGACACGGACGATCGTTGAGTCGTCGGCGTAGCGGGTCGAATCGCCACACCGCATCGCCACCGCATTCGAGCCGCAGCCCTCGGCTGTCGCCGGTCGGCTTCAGGGCCAGGCGATTCCTCAGAGCCGCCGGTTGCCGTCACCCGGTGACGCAGGACCGGTATCCGTACGAGGTTCCTGGGCGGCCGCGAGCGCCTGGGTGGCGATGACCGCGGCCTGCACACGGCGCTCCACACCGAGCTTGGCCAGCAGACGGGAAATGTTGTTCTTGACCGTCTTCTCCGCGAGATAGAGCCGCTTGCCGATCTCCCGGTTGGTCAGCCCCTCACCCACCAGCGACAGGATCTCCCGCTCCCGCTCGCTCAGCCCCGACAGCCCGCCCGGCCGCTCCTCCTGCCTGGGCTCACCACGCAGCCGCGCCATGACACGGGCGGTCGCACCGGCGTCCAGCAACGACTGCCCCGAAGCCACCGTCCGTACGGCATTGACCAGATCGGTCCCGGTGATCTGCTTGAGCACATACCCCGCCGCCCCCGCCATGATCGCATCCAGCAGGGCCTCCTCGTCGTCGAACGAGGTCAGCATCAGACACACCAGATCCGGCATCCGCGAGCGCAGCTCACGGCACACACTCACCCCGTCGCCGTCCGGCAGCCGGACGTCCAGGATCGCCACCCGCGGACGCAGCGCCGGCACACGCACCAACGCCTGCTCGGCGGTGTTCGCCTCCCCCACCACGGTCAGATCCGGCTCCGCGTCCAGCAGGTCGTGCACGCCACGGCGCACCACCTCATGGTCGTCGAGCAGGAAGACGCTGACCGGTGCCTTCGTCCGGGCGTCGGCCGGGTTCTCCGTCATCACACAGCTCCGATGTTCCTGATCCGCCCCGCCCGCGTGGACGGTGCCACTGATCAGCCTGTCGCACACCAGGGCCGAAGGGCCAGGGCCGGACGGCCCTTCTTCCCCAGTCGTACGTCTTTCTCCGGTTCTGGCCGCTCAGCGCTTCCTGCCGCTCTTGGCAGGGGAGGTGACCGGCTTCCCGTCCGTGCCGTAGTAGGCCGCGCGCATGATCTGCCCCATGTCGTCGAGCATGGGCATCCGCGGGTTGGCCGGGGCGCACTGGTCCTCGTAGGCGTTGAGGGCCTGCTGCGGCAGGGCGGTGATGAAGGCCGTCTCGTCGACGCCCAGTGCCTTGAAGGACGGCTCGATGCCGACGGCGTCGCGCAGCCGTTCCACCGCGGCGGCGTACGAGGCGACGCCCTCGGCCGGGGTGGACGCCGGCAGGCCGAGGGAGCGGGCTATGTCCTGGAAGCGTTCGGGTGCCCGGTAGCTCTCGTACTTCGGCCAGCCGGTGAGCTTCGTGGGGACGGTGCCGTTGTAGCGGATGACGTGCGGCATCAGGATCGCGTTGGTGCGTCCGTGGGCGATGTGGAAGGTGGCGCCGAGGGTGTGGGACATGGCGTGCACGATGCCCAGGAACGCGTTGCCGAAGGCCATGCCCGCGATGGTGCCTGCGTTGTGCATCTTCTCCCGGGCGCGAGCCCGGCGCCCGGCGTCGCCGCCGGTCACCGACGCTTCCAGATTCTCGAAGACCAGCTTGATCGCGTGCAGGGCGAGGCCGTCGGTGTAGTCGTTGGCGTAGACGGATACGTACGCCTCGGTGGCGTGGGTGAGGGCGTCGAAGCCGCTGTCGGCGGCGAGCGCAGCGGGCAGGTCCGCGGTCAGAACCGGGTCGACGATGGCCACGCTGGGGGTCAGGGCGTAGTCGGCCAGCGGGTATTTCTTGCCGGTGGCGGGGTCGGAGATGACCGCGAAGGGGGTGACCTCCGCACCCGTGCCCGAGGTGGTGGGGATGCAGACGAGCCGGGCCCGTGCACCCAGGGCCGGGAAACGGAAGGCGCGCTTGCGAATGTCGGAGAACTTCTGCCGCATGTCGGAGAAGTCGATGTCCGGCTGTTCGTACAGCAGCCACATCACCTTGGCCGCGTCCATGGGCGAACCGCCGCCCAGCGCGATGATGGTGTCGGGCCGGAAGTCACGCATCAGGGCGGCGCCGCGCTGGACGGAGTCGATGCTCGGTTCGGGCTCCACGTCGTCGATGACCTGGATGGTCACCGGCTCCCGCCGCTGGTTCAGGACCCGGCTGACGCGGTCGACGTAACCGAGGCGGGTCATGGTCGCGTCGGTCACCACGGTGACCCGGTGGACCTCGGGCATCGAGGTGAGGTAGCGGACGGCCTGCGGCTCGAAGTAGATCTTCGGGGGAACCTTGAACCACTGCAGGTTGTTCTGCCGGGTGGTGACCCGCTTGACGTTCAGGAGCTGGGCGGCGGAGACGTTGTCGGAGACCGAGGTACTGCCCCAGGAGCCGCAGCCCAGGGTCAGGGACGGCAGCAGGCGGTTGTAGATGCCGCCGATGGCGCCCTGCGAGGAGGGGGCGTTGACCAGGATGCGCACCGTCTTCATACGGCGCCCGTAGTCCTCGGCGAGCGCCGGGTCGCCGGTGTGGATGACAGCGCTGTGGCCCTGCCCGTGAAAGGCGACCATGCCGGCCGCCAGACCGAAACCCTCCTCGGTCGAGCCGGCACGCAGCACCGTCAGCACCGGGCAGAGCTTCTCCCTGGTGAGGGGCTCGTGCGGGCCCACCCCGCCGGCCTCGGCGAGGATGAGGGAGGTGTCCGCCGGTACCGTGAAACCGGCCTGTTCGGCGATCCACGCCGGGCTCTGCCCGACGGCCGCGGGGTTGACCTTGGGCTCGCTCCCGGCCGGTACCTCGGGGAAGAGGTAGGTCTCCAGCTTCCGCTTCTCCTCGGCCGTGGCCAGGTGCGCGTGCAGAGTGCGGAAGTGGTCCAGTGCCGCATCGTAGATCTCGCCGTCGAGGATGACCGCTTGCTCCGAGGCGCAGATCATGCCGTTGTCGAAGGACTTGGACAGCACCAGGTCGTTGACCGCCCGCCGCAGGTCGGCGCTGCGGTGCACATAGGCCGGCACATTGCCGGCGCCGACGCCCACCGCGGGCTTGCCCGCCGAGTAGGCGGCCTTAACCATGCCGTTGCCGCCGGTCGCGAGGATCATCGCGACGCCGGGGTGGTGCATCAACAGGCCGGTGGCCTCGATGGACGGCGCCTCGATCCACTGCACGCAGTGCTCGGGCGCGCCCGCGGAGACGGCGGCGTCCCGCACGATACGTGCGGCCTCGGCGCTGCACCGCTGCGCCGAGGGGTGGAACGCGAACACGATGGGGTTGCGGGTCTTCAGGGCGAGCAGTGCCTTGAAGACGGTGGTGGACGTCGGGTTGGTGACCGGGGTGATCGCGCACACCACGCCGACCGGCTCGGCGATCTCGATCATTCCGTCGATGTCGTCGCGGGAGACGACGCCGACCGTCCTGACCCGCGCCATGCTGTGTGTCACGTGCTCGCAGGCGAACATGTTCTTGGCAGCCTTGTCCTCGAACACCCCGCGGCCGGTCTCCTCCACGGCCAGCCGGGCCAGGGCGGTGTGCCGGTCGAGCGCGGCGACCGACGCCTTGGCCACGATGTGGTCGACCTGCTCCTGCGTGCGGCTCTCGTAGTCGGCCAGCGCCTTCAGAGCGTTCTCCACCAGCCGGTCCACGGCGACAGCCGTATCCGAGGGAGCCTTTTCGCTCGTGCTGCGCAGTTTGGTGTTCACCCGGGTCATGGAGAGCTCCCTCTGTCCTTCGCACAGTCGGCCGGCGTTACGGCGCGGGCCGCCCCAACCGTGTGGTCCGCGGTTCGCGGACCCGCTTACAGCCTCGTACCGTGCCGGCCGCCCCCGGAGGGCCCGAAGGTCCCGGACAGCAGACCGATGGTCCGCGGTTCGCGGCCCGTGCCCGGAGCCGCCTCCGGTGGTCCTCGCCCAGCGATCCGCGTCTCCGGCGGGCCGTCCGCGGCAAGTCGCGGAACCGCTTCGCGCTCGCCCCCGGTGATGGCGGGCAGGGTGGCCGAGACGGAGTCCAGCACCTGGGCCCGAGGCGAGCCGTCGTCGTTCAGGTCCGAGCGCTGCAGCTCCGGCCCGGCGCGGTGCTCGGTGCGCAGGCACATTCCGGTACCCGGTTCGGTGGCGGCGGACGCCAGGACGACGGCGAGGTGGTCGGGCAGTTCGTCGTCCCGCAGGCGCCACCTCCTTCACCTCGATCGGGGCGGCACCGCCCGAGGCTTCGCCGAAAGGCGCCGCGCGGCCTCGGTCCAGTCACGCGGAATGCCCTCGCGCGCGGCTGCGACCACCGCGGGGTCGTGCGAGTCGAGAAGGACGCGGCGCTGGATCCCTCGTTGAGGCCACCGTCGGCGCCTTACGGATCTCGAACTCCATCGTTCCCCATGGGCTGGGGTCTTGCAACGAATCCTGAGTCCCGAGCGCCTGGCCGGCCGGGGGCCTCAGCGTCCCTCACGTGTCACATCGCTGTCACCCATACCTGCGGCGCATCTGGACCACAGAGGTCACACCTGCGTGAACGGCGTCGACCCAGACCACGTGGACGCCAGAAGAGGGTTCCGCCTACCTCTGGAATCGCTCTATGAGGTAGGAGCGACCAGAGCTGCGAAAGTAAAGTGGAGATTGCGCCAACCAGCCAGCCCGGCAGCGCACCTGACTCCCCATCAGGACGAGCGTCAAATGAGCATCACGAGCGTCATCTCAGCGTCAAGATATCGCCCGTAACGCCCACACTGCACATGATGCGCACGGACACAACCGCAAGCCAGGAGCCCTTAGCGGCCTTCTCAAGGATCACCACGCACTCCACATGATGCGTAACCGGGCCCCCGTCGAGCACCTCACTGAGCACCATTGACAGCTGGCAGCCACTGCACGTCCTCCCCATGCTGAAGCCCTGCCGGGCAGATTCGGGAAGAACGGAGCCTCGCCGGGGAGCGGCTGGGGAGAATCAGCTGCGTAACGCTGAACCGCATTGAAAGCACCTCAAAGGTCTATCCACACTGGTCAGGCAGCTGCTGGCATGCGAAGGTCGAGGCCAAGCCCATCAGGTAGAGCTCTTCAGTGAGCACACTCCTTGCTTGATGTGTTCGGCAACGGGGATTCCGCAGACCGCCCCTTCCGGTCGGAGACGTGCAACCGCAGGGCGTCGGAGGCGATGTCGAGCACTTCATGCGCTGATCGGCTGTCTTCGGCGGTTACGCTGATGAGCGCCGCGCGTCCCGAGAACAGCCCTTCCGGCGGTAGCCGCAGATGCGCACCGGGTTCGGTGAGAACGACTGCGCGGTCGATACCGGCAGGCAACGCGGTCTCGTCGAAGGCGACTGACTCGACCACGACATCGTCCTGGTCAGGGTAGAGAAAGCGGCTCGCCGCCACGACCGGTCGGCGGGCGGTGGGTGTGGGCTGCGGGAGCGGCTGCCGGATTCCGCGGACCGCATCGGCGACGAGGTCGGCGGCGTCGATTCCGTGGGCCAGGTATGCCAGCCGGGGAATCAGGTCACCGCCGATCCGGGCGTTGACCTCCACCAGAACGGGTCCCCGCTCCGTCAGCTTCATCTCGACATGAGTCCATCCCCAGCCGAAGTCGAGTGCGTGGTGGATCTTTTTGATGACCTGGGTGAACTCCGGGTCGTCGAGCAACGGGTCGTGGGAGGAGACCTCGTGGCCGGTTTCCTCGAAGAACGGCGCGAAGCCGACGGACTTGCGCGCGACGAAGAGCGGCGTGGCGGCACCGTCCTCCACGAGCGAGTCGACGCTGACTTCGGCTCCGCCCACGAATTCCTCCAGCAGCACGGGGTCCTGGTGCTGCGGGGCGCCGGAGATGGAGGCGCCGCTGGCGAACGTGAACTGCTCGTTGAGTTCCTGCTCACCTTCGACACGTACGACGCCGAGGCTCGCAGCCGCCGATCGCGGCTTGAGCACCAGGGGGTACCCGATGCGCCGAGCGGCCTCGCGTGCACCGTCCACGTCCGAGACGAGAGCGAACCGCGGCTGCGGGGCGCCGTGTTCGGCCAGCCTCTTCCGTGTCGCGTATTTGTCACGGCAGCACCGGACCGCCTCCGTGCCCGCGGACGGCAGTCCCAGGGTGTCCGCGAGCACGGTCGCCGGGAGGATCCGGGCCTCGTCCCAGCACACCACTCCGGCCACGGTCCGCTGCCCGGCAAGCCGCTGTCCCAAGGGGATGAGCGTCGTCTCCTCGAAGCCCGGAACCACGTCATAGGAATCGAGGTATGGCCGTTGCCAGGTCGGCTCGGCGCCTTCGATCAGATGGACGCGGAACCGACGGGCTATGGAGGCGAGCGCGTCCTCCCGGTACTCCTGCCGGCCGCTGGCCACGAGAACGAGCAGGGGCCTGTCCGCATGTTCGTGCATGATCACCTTCTGTTTCTTCTGGTCGGAGGAACGGGCAGGCACTTGGCGCACCGAAGCCACGGCCCCCTTACTCGATGGTGGGCATCCCCGAGCGGACTCTGGACACCATGATCAAAAGCATCATGTCGCGCATCGCGTCATCCTTCGGGTTCGTCGGCACCCTGGCGCGAACGGAAGCATGCAGGCATGAAGCAACGCTTCCGCTGAAGCGGGTGGGTTCCATGTCGGGAGTGAGCGGGTCCGCTGCCCTGTGCGTGTCGTCCAGGGCAGTGCCGTGCCCTTGGTCGTATATCTCGCTCAGGGACTCCGTTCGCTGTCGGTCCCCGTCCTGAAGGTGCGGGCGCGGGGCGGCTTCATCCGGTTGCCAGCTTCTTCGGTGCGGCCGACTCGGCCTCCGCACTTGCGGTGGGTCCGCCCCCTTGGCGCAGCAGCCGGTATCCGGCTGCGGCCGCGATACTGATTGCCGCACATGCGAACCACCACGCGGTATCGCCGAATCGATCGATGGCGAGGCCGGCGAGCAGGGGGCCGACGAACGAGGCCGACTGCCAGGCCAGGGCATACATGCCTTGATAGCGTCCCCGGGCTTGGGCGGGGGACAGCGATACCACCAGGCCCATGTTCGTGGGCGAGTGAATGACCTCTGCCAGTGTCCACACCCCTACGGTCAGCGCGTAAAAGGCGACCGAACCGGCGAACGCGGTCAGGCCCCAGCCGACACCGCACAGCAGGCAGGACAGCACCAGCAGCGCAGTGGGGCTGCGCTTGTCGATCAGGTGGGTCACCGGGATCTGGAGGAGCACGATGAGCAGTCCGTTGACGCTGATGACCAGTCCGTAGTCGGTACTGGACATGCCTTCCTGGCTCATGCTCAGGGGCAGGGAGGTGGAGCCCTGCTGGAACAGCAGGGCGATCAGGAACGACAGGCCGGTCAGGGCCATGAACCGTCCGTCTCGTACGACCGTGCCGAGTCCCTTGGTTTGCCCGGGCGCAGCAGTACCGTGGGCCGGGGCGGAGGGCACCGGCTGTGTCTCGGGCAGCTTGACGAAGACCAGGACGCCGCACAGCAGGGTCGCTCCCGCGCCGACGAGAAACAGCAGTTGGTAGCCGTGCCGGGCCAGCAAGCCGGCGCCCGACGAGGCGACGGCGAACCCGATGTTGATGGCCCAGTAGTTCAGGGAGAACGCCCGGGTCCGGTCCTCGGCAGGCACCAGGTCGGCGATCATCGCCTGCACTGCGGGCCGCGAGGCATTGCTGGAGATTCCCACCACGCAGGCCACCACGGCAATCGCCACTGGGTCCTCTACCAGACCCAGTGCTGCGGTGGACAGCGCGGTCGCGATCTGCGACAGCAGCAGTGTCGGACGGCGCCCGATGCGGTCGGCGAACACCCCGCCGAGCACCGAGGCCGCCGCGCCGCCAAGCCCGTACAGCGCGGTCACCAGTCCTGCGTAGCTTGCCGAATAGCCGCGCTCCACCGTGAGGTACAGCGCGAGGAACGTGGTGACGAAGCTGCCGAGACGGTTGACCAGCGTACTGGTCCACAGCCACCAGAACTGTCCGGGGAGACCCGACACTCCGTCCTTGAGTGCGCGCCCGAAGGCGGTCAGAAGGGGGATGCGCCTCATGCGACGGCTCCCAGGTCCTCGATCAGCATGCTGCTCCGGCAGGTAGTTCGGAAAGGGGGTCTGGTGACCGAAGTGGCCGGAGGTGATCGTGCATCCGGAGGGCTGCCGGCCTCTATGGCCGCGACCATGTTGGTGGAGGGGGCGGTCAGGTAGCCACTGGCGCGCCCGGCCCTCCCGGCCTGCCGGGCGTGATCACACTGCCGGACGCGACACTTGGGCAGGGGGATCGTGGCCGGGTCGTGGAGTGTGACGTTGCCGGCATGGGGCCGGGTGCCTAACAGTGTCCCGGTCGACCGGTCGAGGCCGCGGTAAGTGGCCGACGCGACGCCGGAGACAACGGTCTCAGCGTTCGGGTGCCGGGAGGCAGCAGTGCAGAACGTCGCCGTGGCGTCCGGCACCGTGGTGCCGGCGAGCGATCCACCGCACGACGCCTCGATGTGGGACATGTCTACCTCTTGTTCCGCCCCTGGGCAGGGCGACGGTGCGGGCAGCGGTATGGACGGGCCCTCGAGCTGCGCGGCCACGTCATCGTGTGAGCAACTGCCGGTGCCGCCACGGAAGATCGGCATCGAGGGAATCGATGTTCCGGGGGCGCAGCGGCCCCGCCTGCACGGGCGACCGGTGCGATCAACACCGAATCACCGCGGCAAAACCCATGTCAACGCCGCATGGGCAGGGCTACGTCCGGTTGCGGAAGGGATGGCGGGGCCCACCGGCGCAGATAAATGGGGTATTGGTGATCTACCTGCGAGTAAGCCGGAGTCGCTTTACCCTCCCATTACCCCAAACAAAGCCCCCCTTGGGTCAACCTTGGCAACTCGAGACTCTCCCCCTCGACGGGGCCGGCCGGATGATTCGCCCCGCAGCCTCGGCTGTTGAATCCCGGACTTCCCCGGCCATCTGCGGGGTTGACATTGATCAGCGGCCAAAGCAGCCTTGTCCTGGCCCGAGAGCGATGCACTCGGGCAGCAACACCGTTCTGGTCATGGCGCGTCTCTGTTTACTCGTCATGGGGCGTCCGGAGCGATGGCAAGGCATTCCTCATTCAGGACGCAACTCTGCTGTCGGGCCGGCACCTTGTGACCTTGCGTCGACCATCCTTCCTGGAACAGCGCCGTTCCGACGTCTTTCACCTCTTCAGTCGCGGCTCACATCGAACTGCTCAGTGGCGTTTGCGCCGCGCTTTCGATGTTCAGGACACCATCCAGAGCGGACGCCGGATGGCTCTCAGTTGTGGGCGACGCTGCCCACTGGCTCTCATCCGCCGGATTCGGGCTGCGCGCCTACCGACCCACATGGTGTATGCGCCGGCACGCCTGGAGACGTTGGGATTCCCAAAATAGGAGAACAGTCGTGCTGCGCACTGACCGCTTCCTTCCGATTGCTTGCGAAGAGATGGTGCGTTCCAGTCGTCGAAGCGAACGATGCGTCGTACGGCGCATTCGCCGAAGAGGCAGGCATCGCGGACTGCTGCACGGAGTGCGGCTTTCCCGAAGCTCAACGGCTTCATCGGCGGCCATCAGGCACTGCTCGGTACGGAGAAGCTTTCGCAGCGGTATCCGTACAAACAGCCCTGTCCGCTCACGAGTTCTGCGTAGTAGCCCGAACCGGGGCCCTGGTCAGTGGGCTGGACACCGAAGTCGCTCTGGAATCTGGGTACGCGTACTGCAACGCCGGTTCCACGGCCGCCCTCGCCCACTCCGGGTTCGACGGATGAGATCGAAAGGTTCCTGACGTACCAGGACGGGCGTCGGCCGGTGGCCATGGCAGCCACGTCCGCGCTCCGCGAGACCTTTCGAATCCTCCAGTGGTACGACGGTTCCGCCGCACTTGAAACACATTCCTGCTGTGCGGCTGAAGCACTTCGATATGAACCACCGAGTTGCAAAGGGAGTTTCACGTTGATTGACACCACCGGCACCGGTCGGGATGCCAGGCACCGTACGCAGAAGGAACGGTGCCTGATAGTCGGGCTCGGTAGCCGCTCGCTCAAACGACACCTTCCCGCACTGGTGCGGTGCCGCGACATCGAACTGGTCGGGGCATGCGACACCAATCCGGACGTCGCGGCACACCTACCGGTCGGCATTCCGGTCTTTTCTGACGTGGACGCCGCGTTCACCGCCACCCGCCCGACCATGGCGATCGTCGCCACACCTCACCACACACACTTCGCAATCACCGAGCGCCTGCTGCGGTCTGGCGTGGCAGTGCTCAAAGAGAAGCCGTTCGCACTCAATGTGCAGGAGGCACACCGGCTCGCTCAACTGATCGACGACGAGAACGGTTTCCTGCGGCTGGCTGTTCAACGGCAGTTCAGCAAGGTATTCACCCAAGCCAAGGAGGCCCTGCCCGACCTCGGAGCGCTGCGGCACTTCGAAGCGGTCTACCACCTCAACACCCACCCTTATGGCAATACGTGGCGGGGAGACGAGAAGCAGGCGGGCGGTGGAGCCATGCTCGACATGGGATACCACACCCTGGACCTCATCGTGTCGTACTTCGGCATGCCGCACACAGTTCGTGCCGTCCAAGTTCCCGGGCGCACGGGGTCGGAGAACCTGACGGTTGAGGAAAGCGCAGCAGCGATCCTGGAGTACGCATCCGGGCTGGTCGGCCGGATCTTCCTGTCGCGCTGCGAATCGAGCAAGCATGAAAGCCTGTCGGTGACCGGCACCGAAGGAAGCCTCACGGTCGCGCCGGGCATCTTCCGCCGCCGCGACAAGACGGGCGAGGAGACCGAGGTCCGCACCGAATCTCGCTCCGCAGCCGGCGCGGGCGGCGAGGTTCTCACCACATTCCTCGCCTCGATGGGCGATGCGCGGATCGCCCGGGCGGAGTGCCTGCGGGGCTTGCAGGTGATGGCTCTCACCGACGCGCTGTACACCTCCCTGCGCGGGAAGGCCGCGGTGGCACTCCCGCCCGTCGACCTGCCCTCGTCCCGCGGCGGAGCCGCGCTGGCGGGAGCCTCATGACCACGCGATACCCGCACATTGCACCGGCTTCGTCGCAGCTGCTGCACACCGACCATCTCGCGGACATCGTCGGCCTGGTACAGCGTCACGAGGATGCTGCCCGCACCGCCGTCAACCTCGCTCCCAGCGAGAACGTACTCTCCCCACTGGCCCGGCTGCCGTTCGTGCTCGACATGTACGGACGCTACTTCTTCGACGACCTGCCGAAGTACGGCGTCCACGCCTTCTTCGGAGGGCTGGAACCGGGCGAGGTGGAGACCGGCATCCTGGAGCCGTTGTTGCGGCGGATGAGCAAAGCCGCCCATGTCAACGTCAAGGCGCTGTCCGGCCTGAGCTGCATGACACTCGCGCTCGCCGCCCTTGCCGATCGCGGTGAGAAGGTGCTGTGCGTCCCCCCGGACTGCGGAGGACATGCGAGCACGCTCCCGTTGGGAGAGCGCCTGGGCCTGCGGATGGGTGTGCTCCCGATGGACGGGCCGTACGAGGTCGACATCGACCGTCTCGAATCCGTGCTCGCCGACGATCCGCCGGCGCTGATCTACATCGACCAGTCCACCCAGCTGTTTCCTCTGGATCCGCGGCTCCTCCGGGGCCTGGTCGATGCCCTGGGATTGCACACGCTGATCCATTACGACTCCAGCCATGTGAACGGGCTCATTCTGGGCGGAGCCATGGCCAACCCGCTGGACAGCGGAGCACACGTTTATGGCGGGTCCACTCACAAGACGCTTCCCGGGCCGCACAAGGGCTTCCTGGCGACCAACGACGCCGCGATCGCGGAGCGCATCGATGCCGCGGCCGCCGTGCTCATCAGCCAGCACCAGCCGGCTGCGGTGGTCTCCTTGGCCGTCACCCTGCTGGAGATGCTGAAGTGCGGAGGGCAGGCGTACGCGCAGAACATCCTCACCAACGCCCGGAGCCTGGCTCGCCGGCTGGCGGACGGGGGCCTGAAGGTGGCCGGGGCATCACGTGGACACACTGCGTGCCACCAGGTCTGGGTCGATCCGGTGTCCGGCTACGCTGCGCTCGACATCACCGCGCGACTGCAGGAAAGCGGGGTGCGGGTCAACAGATTCGGTGCGCTGCCCGGCATCCCGAACCCGGCGTTCCGTCTTTCCGTGGCCGAACTGACTCGCTACGGCGCCACGGAGGACGAAGTCGGGATGCTCGCCGATGTGCTGATCGGCGTGATGGTCGGGGGCGACTCCCCGAAGGCCGGCCGCGCCGCCGTCCAGGAACTGCGCAGCCGTCTGACGCAAATTCGTTACTGCTTCACCGCGCCGGATTTGGAGCGTGCGGGACTGGATGAATGCCTGCTCGACCTGGTGCGTCGCATCGAGCTTGTGCAGCCTGCCGCCGAGCGCGTCTGAACGCCCGACGGGCAGCTCGCCCGCGCCGCCGTGAGGAAGGAAAGAGGTTCGTGAACAGCACGAACGAGTTCGACTACATCATCGTGGGAGGCGGCTCCGCCGGCTGTGTCGTGGCCAGTCGGCTGAGTGAGGACACGGCTGTGAACGTGCTCCTGATCGAGGCCGGTGCCTGGGACGATGCACCGGGCATCCACGACGCCGGCAGATTCCGTGAGTTGTGGGGCTCCGAGTACGACTGGTCCTACACGACCACCGCCCAGCAGCACCTGGGCGGACGGGCCGTGCCGTGTCCCAGGGGCCGCGTTCTCGGGGGCAGCGGTTCGATCAACGGAATGCTCTACGTACGCGGCAACCCACGCGACTTCGACCATTGGCAGTCGCTGGGGAACAAGGGCTGGGGCTACCGAGACGTACTCCCCTACTTTCTCAAGTCGGAGCATTACGACGGTCCGGGCTCCGAGCACCACGCGCACGACGGTCCACTCGCCGTGCGGCAGAAGTCCGCAGAGGACTCCACCGGTACCGAGCTCGCCTTCGTCGAAGCCGTGGCGCAGTTCGGGTTCGACGAACCGGTCATGGACTTCAACGGGGAACGTCAGGAGAACGGCGCCGGGTTTCACCAGGTGACGGTCAGCCCCGACGGCACACGGGCCAGCACCTCCACCGCCTTCCTCCGCGCGGCGCTCGGCAGACCGAATCTCCGCGTGGCGACCGACGCCCTCACCACGCGGGTGTGCTTCGACGGCAGCCGGGCACGGGGCGTTCAGTACTCGCGTGAGGGCCAGATGCACGAGGCCGTCGCCCGCGCGGAAGTCGTGCTGTGTGCCGGAGCCATCGACTCCCCGAAACTGCTGATGCTGTCCGGGGTCGGGCGCCCGGACGCGCTTCGGGAGCACGGCATCGATTGCGTGGCCGACCTCCCCGGCGTCGGCCGGCACCTGCAAGACCACCTCATCACCGGTGTCGCCTACGCCTCGCGGACACCGGCCGAAGAGGCGGCAGTCGGCGAGGTCGGGCTCTTCCTGTCCACCCCCTGGGACACCGGTGTGGCCGGACCGGACCTGCAGTTCCATTTCTTCCGCGACCTGCACCTGGGGCCCGCCTCACTGGTGGGGGATCCCGGCGCGCCGGGATTCACCATCGCGCCCACGCTGCTGCAGCCGCGCAGCGAAGGGCAGGTCACACTGCGGTCCGCCGACCCCCGGGATCCGGCTCGCATAGATCCGCGCTTCCTGGCCGACGAGGACGATGCCAGAGCATTGGCTTTCGGCATTCGCATGGCACGCGAGCTGGCGCACATGCCGGCTTTCACCCCCTTCCGAGGCCCAGAACTCGCTCCCGGCCCGGATGCCGTGACCAGCACAGAACTGAAGGAGTACATCATCAACCACGTCGAAACCGTCTTCCATCCCGTGGGGACGTGTGCCATGGGGCACCACTCCGAGTCCGTGGTGGACGATCAGCTGCGGGTCCACGGCGTTGAAGGGCTCCGGGTCATCGATGCGTCGGTGATGCCACGCATCGTCTCCGCGAACACCCATGCCGCCACCATCATGATCGGCGAACTGGGCGCGGACCTGGTACGAAACGGAGGACGGGCCGCATGAGCCGGCCCGAGGCCGCAGCGGTCCTGAGGGCCGCCGAAGAGTACGCCCAGCGGGAGCTGGGCGGTGACGGAAGCGGCCACGATTGGTGGCACGTGCATCGGGTCCGTAACCTCGCGGTTGCACTTGCGCACGAGGAAGGTGCGGACCCGTTCATCACCGAACTGGCAGCGCTGCTGCATGACATCGCCGACTTCAAGCTGTCCGGCTCGCTGACGGCCGGCGCGGAGGCTGCGCGTACCTTCTGCCGTGCACAGCGACTCGTGGAGACGGAGGTCGAGCACGTGGCCGACATCGTTGCGACGCTGTCGTTCAAGGGAGCAGGAGTCCCCGACCCGGAGATGAGCCTCGAAGGCCGGTGCGTCCGCGACGCGGACCGTCTCGACGCGCTGGGCGCCATCGGTATCGGGCGGGCCTTTGCGTACGGAGGACGGGTCGGGCGCCCGATGTGGGACCCCTCGACCGAACCGGAACTGCATGCCACCGAAGACGCCTACCGGAGTAACCGCGGGACCACGATCAACCACTTTCACGAGAAGTTGCTCGTGCTGAAAGGCCGTATGACGACGGCGTCCGGGAGACGGCGTGCCGAGCACCGGCACACCGTGGTGCAGTCGTTCCTGCAAGAGTTCATGAGTGAGTGGGACGGAAAGGACGGAATCAATCGTGACGGGAAATGAGAAGCTGGAGGAGCGCGGGTCCGGTTCCGTCGTGGTCATCGCCGGTGCCAGCAGGGGCATCGGGCGCGCGCTGGCCGTGGAGCTGAGTAAGACGGGACACACCGTGGTGGCGGGCTGCCGCACGCCGGAGGCCGTCGAGGACCTGAACCACGTCCTTGAACCGTACGGCGGCATGGCCTTGCCCCTGGATGTCACCGACGCCGGTTCGGTGGAGCAGGCCGCCAAGACGGTCGATCAGCGCTTCGGCACGATCAACCAGCTGGTCGTCTGCGCCGGCGCCACGCACGCCCGGGACGAGCACCCCACACACTCCAAGGGACCGCTGCCGCACCTCTCGGACAGTGCCATGACGGAGGTCTTCTGCACCAACGCGCTCGGCCCCGCTTTGGTCCTGCAACGCTTCATACCGCTCATGGACCGATCCGCCACGCCCGGGGTGGTCATGTGCCTCTCCTCCCACCGGGGCTCACTGGAATTGACGGACGGACCGGGTTCCATCTCCTATGCGATGAGCAAGGCCGCGCTGAACATGCTCGTCAAGAAGCTCTCCTGGTGGCCGGAGCGCGGGCGAACGACGGTCTTCGCCGTGCACCCCGGATGGGTCGCGACCGACCTGGGAGGGCCGGAAGCACCGCTCTCGGCCCAGGAGGCAAGCCGTCGGCTGAGCGCCCTGCTGTCACGGGCGGACGGCGACCTGAACGGCAGGTTTGTCGACACAGACGGTGCGGACATCCCGTGGTGACACACGGGCAGCGCAGCTACCACACCCATCCGGACATCGCCCTTCTCGGTTTCGGCGAACTCCGGTCGTCAGCACGCGGGTTCCGGAGCCTGCTGGTCCTCGCGGGGTCCTCAGCGTACCCGTGGCCGAAGCCTGCAGCCCGGACTTCGGGTACTGCGCACAGCGGATCGTGAGCAATTCACAGGAGTTGGCCGGAGGGCTCTGGGCGGGTCCTGGTTCACCTCCGGCGTCCGCATGGGCACGCCGACGTGGACCACCCGCGGGCTCGGTACAGCGGAGACGGACGCAAACACCGACCTCCTGATGCATCCGGTGCTCACGGCGCCCCAGGCGGGCGGCCGACCTACTGGAAGGCTTCCCGCTGTATCTGGGGATCGACCTCACCTGGTCGGGGGTTGGCGTCCTTTGAGCACGAGGACCTGGCGTTCGGGGGCCGTGCCCACTCCGCATGCGTAATGGAACGGCAAATAATCAGTCCGGCGTCTCAGGTGCCGAGATCGATGGTTGATCACCACCGGGGAAATCGGCAGGGTGTGAGGCGGCCATGAGCCGCGCGCTTACATGGTTGAAAGTGAGAGAAATATGCCGCACTCGGGGAGGCGCGCTTTGCCGTCTTGGCTCATGCACACTCTGGGAAACGATCGGCGCATCTTATGAAGCAACTCCGCGCGGACCGGGCCATTCCTGTCTACCTGGCAGGGTTCACGTTGACCAACATTGGTGTCGGCGGGTTCACCCTGGCAGTCGGACTCGCGTTCTACGAGAAGACGGGAAGCGCCACCACCTTCGGACTCCTGGTAGCCCTGGAATACGCCGTCGGATTCCTTGGGCAAATGGTGGGCGGGAGCGTACTCGACCGCTACAGCACGCTCGGCGTGGCGCTGCTCACGAATTCGGTGCGCTGTGTGTCGGTCTTTCTCGGCGGCATACTCCTGTTGCTGACCGGGGCGCAGCTGCCGCTGATGGCCGCCTTCGTCGTCTCGGCCTTCATTCGGCCACAGTACCGTTCTGCCAGCTTCGTGCTGGCGCGCCAGGTCTCCCCTCCCGCGCAGTTGCAACGGATCAACGCGCTGCGCTCGGCATATCTGCCGGCAGCAAAACTCACCGGCCTGGGAACAGTTGCCCTGCTCGCCGCCTTCTGCTCAAGTGGCGTTGTCCTCTGCGTGCTCACCGTGTTCTTCTTCGTCGGTACGCTGGGCTTCGCCGCGCTCAGCCGCTTGCCGGGCGGTGCCCCGGAGACCGGGCGGTCCGGTGCCGCCTCCGTGCGCCCCACCAGCCTCTCCGAGAGCTGGCAACAGCTCGGACGGGCACTGCGTGCCGTTCCGGGGCTCTGCGTCCACCTGGTCCTCAGCGGGATGCCCGCGACGGTGACCGCCCTGGCGGCGGTGCTGGTCGCCCCCGTCAACCACTGGGTGCACGGGGGCTCGTACGGCATCGCGGTGCTGGACGGAGGTGTCGCCGTCGGGGCGCTGTGCTCCATCGCGCTGGCCCGCCGGCTGGCGACCCGCACCTATCTCGTCGGCGTGGCCTGTGGGCTGTCCGCCGTGGCGCTGCTCCTGCTGGCATCGGGTTCCAGCCTGTTCGTCGCCGGCTTGTCCTTCTGGCTGCTGGGAGTCGCGACAACGCTCGGCGCGACCACCCTGGACACGCTCTTGCAGATGCGCAGCGCCGAGGAGATCCTCGGACGGCTGTTCATCACGCAGGAATGCGTCGTCTCCGTCACCGCTGTTGCCCTGCTGCCGCTTTCCGGGGAGTTTGCGAGCGACCGCGGCATTCCTTTCACCGCCGCGGTGTACGCGCTCGTAGCGGCCTGCTACCTCACCCTGTTCGTCGTTGCGTTCGCGTTCCTGCGGCAGCGCCTTTTTGGTGACCGAGTGGAGCTGAGACGCGATGTTTCCCGGGGCCAGAGCGTGCCCGCCTGATTCTTTCGCCGATTCCGGCTTCCCATTCCGGCCTGCGCTGCCCGCCGCTTCTTCCCCTTCCCTCCCCTTCTCCCCCTTCTTCACGTTTCCTTTTTCCATCCTCGGACCGGAGTTGCCACAGCATGTCTGAAATCGACTGGGCGAGTGCCCTTGACCGGCTTTTCGAAGACCCGCAGAATCAGAAGATCCGTTCCTGGGCGGAAGGTGAAATAGCCCGCGGAGCGTGCACTCCTGGACAGCACCGGGCTTACGGGCTGCTGACCACCGGCGAAAGCGTCGTGGAACTTCTCCAGACGACTCCCGGCGCCGTCAGGAAGATGGTGGAATCCGTTCCTGCGGACCGGTTGTTGGTCGCTCCGGGCGACGGCGAGTGGAACGCCGTACAGATTGTTCACCACTTGGCGGACAACGAGGCCGTCAATGCGGTGCGTATACGCTCCGTCCTCACCGAGGACACACCCGAAATCTTCGGTTACGACTCGGATCCGTGGACCAGGTTCTTCAGCGTGGAACCGGTGGAGGACGCCTTGGAGCGCTTCGAGGTGTCGCGCCGGAACACCGTCGCGCTGGTGCGCTCGCTCAGCTCCGAGGACCTGGACCGCAAGGGCGTCCTGTCCTACCGCGGTGCCGAGTCCCTGCGCGTACTGCTGGCGGTGCTGGCGGGACACGACCGCGATCACCTGGACCAACTGCGTGACACCCTCGCCGCGGGAGCCTGACGCCCCTCCTGTGCAGCTTCTGACTCCCTGCCCGGCGCCCCCACGGCGCACGTTACGGATGGGTTCCCCACATGACCTTCGCTGATCTGCGTGACACCGTACTCGACACCGATCTCTGTGCCAGCTGTGGCGCTTGTGCTGCGGTGTGCCCGGAGGAGCTGCTGACGATCTCCTCCGACCGTCCCGTTCCCGAACTGGCCCCGGGCGCCTCCGCGGAGACCTGCGCGTCGTGCACGCTGTGCACCGATGTGTGCCCGGGACGCGACACCGCCGTCCCCGAGTCCGAACTGAGGGTCTTCGGCCGGACGAGAACGCTGGAGGAACGGTGGACCGGGATCGTCCGGAAGACCTATTCCGCCCAGGCGGCCGAGCCCCGCGTGAAGAACGCCGCCTCGGCGGGCGGAGCCGCCACCGCGCTGCTCGTCTCCGCCCTCGAACGCGGCGACATCCAGGCCGCTCTGGTGATCGGCCGGGACACCGAGCGCCCGTGGGTGCCGGTGCCCAGGCTCGCGACCAGTGTGGAGGAGATCGTCTCCTGCGCCCAGGCCACGTACTGCATCACGCCCAATCTGCAGTTGCTGCGCGACGCGCCGTACGAGCGGATAGGCGTGGTCGGCCTCGCGTGCCAGATCGAGGCCGTCAACCGCATGCGCAACCTGCCCGAGCGGCCGGCGCCCGCCGACCGCATCGCCTTCACCGTGGAGATCGGCTGCGCCTCCAACACCCGGCGCGAAGGCACGGAGCACCTGATCGAGAACCGGCTGGGGCTCCCGCTCGTCGACGTCACGGGCATGAAGTACCGCTCCGGTGAATACCCCGGCGAGTTCACCGTCCGGGACCGCGAAGGCACCCGCCACTCGCTGCCCTTCCACGAACTCGTGCTGGAGTTCAAGAAGTTCAAGACCTACCGCTGCATGGCGTGCCCCGACTGGTGGAGCGGCCTGGCCGACGTGTCGATCGCCGACGGCGACCCCAACATCTTCCGTACCAGCCGGGAGACCGAGCGAACGGAGAAGGCGTCGCTGCTCATCACCCGGACCGGCCGCGGCCAGGAACTGGTCGACGCCGCCGTGGCGAACGGAGACCTGCGGATCGCTGAAGAAACGTTTATCCCCGAAGAGAGCCTCGGCCTCCAGCGCAAGCGGCACCGGTACGCGAACTACGCCACGCAGCACCCCGGCAACGTCCCCGAACCACCGGTCACGGGTGAACAACTGGAGCAGCCGCTCGACGACGATGCGCTGATCGAATCGATGAGCAGGCCCCGATGACCGTGACGGCCACCGACGAGAGGCTCTTGACCGCGCTGTTCGGCCCCGAACGGCGACCTCCGGACCGCATCGCGGTGCACGCCCCCTACCCCGGAGGCCACCGGCCGCTGCCGCCGGACCTCGAACCGCACCCGGACAAGGCGATCAGCCAGCGCGCGACGCTGCTGGCCGCCCTCGCGGACGGCACCTGCCGGATCCGGCGGCTCGCGGACTGCCGGGATGTGCGCGCCAACCTGCGTGCGCTGTCCCTGCTGGGGGTGCGGGTCCGGGCCACCGAGGACGCCACCGTGGAGATCGACGGCCGCGGCACCGACGGCCTGAACGGATCCGGCCTGGTGCTGGACGCCGGCAACAGCGCGACCACCTCACGCCTGTTGTTGGCGGTTATGGCAGGCAGTACGGCGAACTGCACCGTCACCGGCAACGCCCTGCTGCGCTCGCGTCCGATGGCGGAAGTGATCGGCCCCCTACGGAACTTGGGCGCCGACCTCAGCGAACTGGCGGAACCGGGAAGGCTGCCGGTCGAGGTGCACGGCCGGCGGCTGCGCGGCGGCACGGTCGATGTCGCCGTGGACTCCGCCCAGCCGGTGTCGGCACTGCTGTTCGCAGGCTCGCAGGCCACCGGGCCGGTCCGCATCACCCGGCGCACCCCGGCCCGGGACCACACCGAGCGCCTGTTGCGCTGGACCGGCGTCGCCGTGGCCGAAACCGAGACCGAGCTCGTCGTGACTCCGGGCCGGCCACGCCCCTTCGACCTGGACGTGCCCGGTGACCCCTCGGGAGCCGCGCTGCTCGCCGCACTGCACCTGGCCTCGCCCCGGGCGGGCCAGGAGCTGACGTTGCGCCGGGTGGGCGTGAACCCGCGGCGTACGGGGTTCTTCCGGATCCTGCGGTCCATGGGGGCTGCCGTAAGTGACATACCGTCGGACGGGCAGGGGCCGGAGCCCGTGGCGGACCTCCGGATCAGCCTGCCCGCCAGGCTCACCGGCATCGAGATCGCCGGGCCCCGGCTGGTGCAGAGCGCCATCGATGAAGTGCCACTGATCGCCGCCCTGGCCACCATGGCCGCCGGCCGCACGGTCATCCGCGATGCGGCAGAGCTACGGGCCAAGGACACCGACCGGATCGCCACCACGGCCGAGCTGCTGAGCGCCTTCGGAGCCGGGGTCCGGGCCACCGCCGACGGCTTGGTCATCGAGCCCCGCCCGCTCACGCCCCCGCGCCGGGTCGTCCTGCCGCCGGACCACCGGGTGGTCTTCGCGGCCTTCGTCCTGACCCTGCTCGCCGGCGGCGCCACGGAACTGCACGGGATCTCCGCCGCGGCCACCTCGCATCCCGGCGCGCTCGACGACCTGACCCGCTACGCCCCTGTGGATGTGCTGTGACCACCGAACTCACGACAGATGCCGGAAGCATGGGCGCGGACGACCGCGACGGCTACACGGTGATCAGCGGCGGCTCCGGATTCCTCGGCTCGGCGCTGACGGACCGGCTGCTGGCCGAGGGCCGCCAGGTGGTGGTGCTCGACCGTACGCCGCCCCGCGGTCCCGGCGCCGTGCCCGTCCAGGTCGACCTCTCCGACGAGACCGCGCTCCAGGGCGCCCTCGACCGTCTGCTGGCCGAGCGCGGCGCCCCCGCCCGCCTCGTCATGTGCCACGGATGGTCCCCCAAGGGCGAGGACGGCACCGCCATCCCGGAGGAGAAGATGCCGGCCGGCCTCTTCCGGCAGGCCCTGGACGCGAATCTCACGAGTTGCTTCCTGCTGATGCGCGCGCTGGTTCCGGCCATGGCGGGCCGCGGCTTCGGACGCGTGGTGGCGGTCGGCTCCGCCGCGGCGCACACGGGCAGGACCACGGCCACATCCGCGTACGCGGCCGCGAAGGCCGGTGTCGCCGCCCTGGTGCGGACCTTCGCCGTGCGGTACGCCCCGCAGGGCGTACTGATCAACACCGTGGCTCCCGGCAAAATCACCAACCCTGGTTGGCCCGATGCGCCGGACGCGGTCGCCAGGTACCGGACGGAGATCCCCCTGGGCAGACTCGCCGACGCCGACGAGGTGGCCGACGCGATCTCCTTCCTGATTTCCCCGCAGAACAGCTACATCACGGGACAAACCATGATCATCGACGGAGGACGGCTGGCATGACGACTGCACCAACGCACACCGAACTCGAAGACCTGACGTGGACGGAGTTCGCCGACCGGGCCCCCGCCGTCCCGTACTGGCTCCTGGTCACCGGCAGCACCGAACAGCACGGACCGCACCTGCCGCTCGGCGCCGACACCCTCGTCGTGGAGCGGCTGGCCCGGCTCGCGTCGGCCGAGCACGGCGCCGTGATCCTGGGCAGCGTGCGCACCGGCGTGCTGCACGCGTTCCAGGACTGGCCCGGCAGCCAGCGCGTACCCGCCGCCGTACTGACCGAGCAGGTGACGGCCATGGCCCGGACCGCGGTCCCGTACAGCAACCGGCTCCTCATCCTGAACGGCCACGACGAGAACCACGAGCCCCTGCTGGTCGCCGCCCGTTCCCTGGTGGAACGCCACGGCACCGACGTGGTCGTCGTGGAATGGGCACAGCTCGTCAGCGACGTCATCCGCGAGGTGTCGGACTCCACCAGCGAGTCGCACGGGGGCGAGGGGCTGACCTCCGTCTTCCTGCACTGGTACCCGGAGCGCGTGCGCACCGGCCGGATCGCCGCCGGCACCCGGCCGAGCGGCGACCTGACGCGAGACGATCTGCACGTCAGCAAGCGCGCCCACCACGTGGTGCGGTTCTCGCCCGAGGACGTGCCCACCGGTGTGCTCGGCGATCCGCGCGCCGCCACCGCGGAAAAGGGCAAGGCCGTCGCCGAGGCCCTCGTGGCCCGGGTGGACGCACTGGTGAAGGAACGGGGATGGCTGTGACCGCCGGGATTTCGGCAGCCCGGTCGCCCCTGCCGCGGACGGGTGCGCCGGCCCTGGACGCGCTGCTGCACCGGGAGAGCCCGTCCATGACGCACACCATCCGGGGCGACATCGGCGTGACGCTGACCCGGGCGCAGGGCTGCACCGTCTGGGACGAGGAAGGACGCGCGTACCTCGACCTCACCTCGGGCTCGGGCGTGCTGCCCCTGGGCCATGGCCATCCCGCGGTGCTGAAGGCCATGCAGGACCAGTTGGCGGCCTTCGCGCACGGTGGCTGGCAGTACGGCTGCCCCGCCCGCGCCGACCTCGCCGAACGGCTCGCCGCCCTGCTGCCGTGGGACGATCCGGTACTGCTGTGGTGCACCACCGGGTCGGAGGCCGTGGAAGCCGCCTTGAAGGTGGCGCGCGCGGCGACCGGGCGGCGCCAGGTACTGGGCTTCCTGGGCGGCTACCACGGCAAGACCGCCGGCGCGCTCACGGTGACAGGCAACGCGGGCTTCCGCGCCGACGTCACCGAGATCCCGGTCGCGGGCCTGTCCCTTCCCTATCCCACCGCCGCCGGGCACGTGGCGCCCGGAGCCGCGCTCGCGACGGGGCACGACTTCGGCCGGGCCATCCTGGAGCATCCGGATTTCGGCGCCGACGCCGTGGCGGGCCTGATCGTGGAGACGGTCCAGGGCGCGGGCGGTATGCAGGCGGCCGCCCCCGGATTGCTGTCCGAGCTGCGGGAGTTCACCACGCGGCGGGGCATGCTGCTGATCCTCGACGAGATCTTCACCGGGTTCGGCCGCACCGGCGCGATGTTCGGCTACCAGCACGAGGGCGTGGTGCCGGACCTCGTGGTGCTGGGCAAGGCGCTCGGCGGCGGGCTGCCGGTGTCGCTGGTAGCCGGACCGCGCGAGCTGCTGAACGCCGTCCCACCGCTCCGTCAGACCAGCACCTTCTCCGCCAACCCGGTGGCCTGCGCCGCCGGCGCGGTGGTCGTCGACACGCTCCTGAACGAGCGGTTGCCCGAGCGCACCGCGGCGCTCGGTGACGTCCTGGTGCGCCGCGTGGCCGAGGTCGACGTACCCGGAGTGCGGCTGGAAGCCATCGGACGCGGGCTCATGACGGGCGTCCGCATCACGGCGGCGCCCCGCGGCGACCGGGGCGGTTTCACCCGCGCCGTGGTCCGCCGGATGCGCGAGCTGGGGGTGCTGGCCCTGCGCGGCGGCGCGGACGGCGCCGTGATCAAGTGGACTCCGCCGCTGACGATCTCCGAGGCGGAGCTGGCGCACTCGGTCTCCGTCCTGGCCGCGGCGCTGGCGACGGAGACGGACGCCGTACGGAGCAGCCGATGACCCGGACGCCGAACGAGCACGACACCCCGACGCGGGGCGGGGCCTGGTGGGGCCGGGTCTTCGCCCGCGGCGTGACCGGGGGCAATCACACCGCCGTGGTGCTGCCCGGCACACCGGTCGCCGATCCCGCGACGGCGGCGGCCGCGCTGGGCGTACCGGACACGGCGTTCGTGACCGCCCTCGACGCCGGCTCCGTGGTGCTGCGCACCTTCTCGCCCGTGGAGGAACTGGCCCAGTGCCTGCAGACCTCCCTGGCAGTCCTGACCGCGCTGGACGTGCCCGACCGGGTGCCGTGGCGGGTCCGCCACGAGCGCGGCGAGCAACTGGTCGTCCACCGGGAAGGCCAGGTCAGCTGGGCCCGGCACGAACAGGGCGAGCCTCCCGAGCTCCAGGAGTGCGACTGGCCCGGTTTTGTCGCTGTGGAACCGGCTGCTCGGGCGCAGGCGGTGGTCCTGCGGCAGGCCCGCAGCCGGATCCACCTGCGCTGCGCGGATGCCGGCCGGCTGGAGGCAGCACGGATCCGCGCCGACGACGTGCTGGAGCTGTGCGCCCGTACCCGCACGAACGGCCTGGTGCTGTCGGCGCCCGACGGGCCGGGCGAGTGGCGCGTGCGCGTGTTCACCACCTCCCTGTCGGGCGCGGAGGACAGCGCGACAGGAGGGGCGGTCCTGGGAGCCGGGACGCTGGCGGCACTGGACGGCGTGCGCGGGGACATCCGGGTGCGCCAGGGCCCGCGGGACCCGGCCCGGCAGGGCCATCTGCTGTTGCGCATCGAGGACGACGGACAGGTGCTGCTCGGCGGTGCCGTCACGTCCCTGCTCTCCGGAAGGCTGATGCTCACATGACCTCCGCAGCGCTGATCACCACAAGGATCCACCGCACCGTGGACGAACTGCCGCTGAGTTCGCTGGAACCGCTCTTCGCCGCCGGAACGCTGTACGACTCGCCCGGCTGGCTGCGCTACTGCGAGGCAGCAGCGGACGGTCTGCTGCGGCACATCACCCTGGAGGACGGGGAGGGGCGCACCGTGGGGCTGGCGTCCGTACGCATCGTGCGTGATGACCAGGTGATGTCCCTCTACAACCTGGAGGCCCTCCTCGGCGACCCGCCGGGCACCGCCCCTGGCGCGCCTGCTGTGCCCCTGTTCCCCAGCGCGGTCGCTGCGGTGTCCGGAGCACACTGCGTGATGCTGACCGACCCGGCGGCCGACGGCCCGCGGCGCTCCGCCCACCGCGGTGCCCTGGCGCGGGCAGTGGCGGAACTGGCGAGCGCGGAGAGCTGTACCGCAACGGGATTCCTCTACCTCGACGAGGAGGCCGCCCGCGATGTCGCCGAGGCACTCGGACCGGAGGCCGGAGCCCCCTTCCTCGTCGCCGCCCAGACCGAACTGGCCGGCGGCTGGCCGGACTTCGAGCACTACCTCGCCACGCTGCGCAGCTCGCGGCGCAACAAGATACGCCGAGAGCGCAAGCAATTCGCCGAAGGAGGCATCAGCACGCGCGTCCTGTACGGCACCGGCGAGCTGAACGAGGCCACCGCACGGCTGCAACTGGCGCTGCGGCAGCGCTACGGAGCCGCCGGCTCCGTGGAGTCCATCCTGCGCGACTACGACCACCTGCGCGCCACGGTCGACGACCGGGTGCGGGTGTTCCTGTGCGAGCGGGAGGGCCGGCCGATCGGCATGAGCCTCGCCCTGGTCGACGGCGACCGGCTGCACGTCCGCCTGGCCGGTTTCGACTATTCCGCGGCTGCCGAGTTCGCCTACTTCAACGCCGTGTACTACGAGCCGATCCTGTGGGGCATCGACCACGGGATCACCCGCTACTCCTTCGGCACGGGCACATACGGGGCCAAGCTCGCCCGCGGGTGCACACCTGTCCCGCTGTACGGGGTCACGCACTGGCCGGCGCCGCTGCGGGAGCACGCGGCCACCCGCCTCGCCGCCCGCGAGGTGTCCCTGCGCACGCAGCTGGGACTGCCGCCTGCGTACGCCCCCGCCCCGGCCGAAGGAGTGGCCCAGTGACAGCGGCACCCAAGGCCCCCCTGGTGATCGCCGACGCGCCAGGAGGCCCCCACCCCTCGCTGTACCTGCCGTCGCTGCTCGACGAGTTCGACGTCCACGTGGTCTGGCTGGATGTCGAGGCGAACACACCGCGGCAGCGGCGCGTAGCCGCACTGCAAGCAGCCGAGGAAGCCGGTGGCTCGCTCACGGCCGTACCCGCTCCGCAAGAGGTCCACCAGGCGCTGTCCGAAGTGGTGACGCGAACGCGTGCGGCCGGCGTCCTCGCCTTCAGCGAGCGGGTCGTCCACATCGCCCAGCGCGTCGCCCATGACGCCGGGCTGCCCGCCAACCCGCCGCACGTACTCGACGCCCTGCAGGACAAGCGGCTGCAGCGCACACGGCTGCGGGACAGCGGCCTGCCCACGCCCGGCGTGGCCGAACTGCACTGCGAGGAGGACCTGCGGCGGGCCGCGGCCACCTGCTCGTTCCCCGCGGTCCTCAAACCGTCGGTCGGCATGGGCAGCACCGCCACGTTCCGGGTGGACCATCCCGGCCTGCTGGAGGACACCTGGCAGCGGGCCCGTGAGCTGGCGCTCGCCGACGGCCGGATCGCCCACCACCACCCGGTGATGCTGCTGGAGGAGGAGCTGACCGGAGACCCCCGCCACGCCGAAGGAGGGCTGGGCGACTACCTGTCGGTCGAGGCGCTGGTGGTGGACGGCGTGCTGCATGTCCTGGCGGTCTCGGACAAGCTGCCGCTGTCGCCGCCGTACCGGGAGAACGGGCACATCCTGCCGGCCCTGCGCCCCGCATCCGGCACCGCTGCCGCCGTTGCCCACGTACGGGACGCGCACCGGGCTCTGGGAATACGGTTCGGCGCCACCCACACCGAGGTGAAACTCACCCCCGACGGTCCCCGCGTCATCGAGGTCAACGGGCGCGTCGGCGGCAGCGTCCCGGAGCAGTTGCTCCTGGTCGCGGGCTACGACCTGCCGCTCAACCTGGCCCGGCTCTCCGTCGGGCGGCGGCCGGACACCGATGCGAACTGCCGACGCTGGTCGGCATATCTGACACCCCAGCCCCCCGACGGCCGCCACCGGATCGAGGTCGCCCCGACCCCCGAGGCGCTCCGGGCCGTCCCCGGTATCCGCAGCGTCCACCACGTCGCGGCCCGCAACTGTGTGGTGGATTCGGCCGACGGCACGGCGAGCAATCTCGTCCGTGTCGTGGCGGCCGTCGACAGTCCGCAGGAGATCTTCGCGCTGGCCGAGCGGCTCGCCGGCCCCGAGATGTTCAAACTCCGCCCGGAAGGCACAGGAGGAGACAGCCAGTGAACGCGACCACCATGGCCCCGGACCAGCGGTCCGGCGCCCCGACGCACGTGAGGGTCTTCATCGGGGAACCGTCCTCGATCGACCCGTGCAACGGTTTCGAGCACGACGGAGCACTGCTCCTGAGGTTCCTGGCCGACCCCCTGGTGGACTACGACCCGAACACGGGCGAGCCGCGGCCGGCGGCAGCCGAACGCTGGGAGGTCGCCGCGGACGGCACCCACGTCGATTTCCATCTGCGTCCCGGTGTCCGCTTCCACCACGGCCGAGAGGTGACCGCTGACGACTATGTCCACTCGCTCTCCCGCGTGGTCCGCCCGGAAACCGGTTCAAAGCTCGCCTACCACCTGGCCTGCGTCCAGGGCTACGAAGAGGTGCGAACCGGCGCGGCGCGGACGCTGAACGGTGTGACCGCGATCGGTCCCCGGCAACTGCGCGTCCGGCTCACCCACCCCTTCCACGAGATACCCGCGGTCTTCGGCCACCGCGTGACGGCCGCGGTTCCCGCGGAACTCACCGAAGCGGACCCCGACGCCTTTCGCACCGCCCCGGTCAGTACCGGCCCGTACCGCATCGCCGAGCCGTGGGCCCCCGGGAAAGGGCTCGTCCTGGAGCGGTTCGACGGATACCACGGAACCAACCTCGCCTTCCCGGACGGCGGGGCCGGACACCTCGACCGGCTCGAATTCCGCATCTACGAGGAACTGGAAGACGCCTACCAGGACTGGCACCGCGGCGAGCTCGACATCGTCAAGGTGCCGCCCGCCCGAATCCCCGACGCCCTTCCCCTGGGAGAGCGCTTCCGCCGGACCCCCTGCGCCCTGATGCAGTACGTCGGCTTCCCCGTCGACACGGCTCCCTTCGACAACCCGGTGGTGCGGCGTGCGGCGGCCATGGCCGTCGACCGGCAGGCCATCATCGACTCCGCATTCAGCGGCACCCGGCCGATCGCCCAGCGCATTCTCCCGCCGGCACTTCGGGGCGAGGACGACGCCGACCTCACCGGCATCCGATACGACCCGGCCGCCGCGCGCGCCCTGCTCGACGCGCACGGCATCGCCCCCGTCACCACGGACTTCACCTACAACGCGGGCCTGGGCCACGACGGCTGGGTGACCACCCTGGTCGGACAGCTCAATGACAACCTCGGATGGAACGTGACCCCGCGGCCGATGGCCTGGCCGCAGTTCCTGTCCTGGCTGGGACGTGCGGACACGCTGTTCCGCATGACCTGGGCGATCGACTACCCGTCCGTCGACAACTTCCTCTACCCCCTGTTCCATTCGGCGTCCATCAGCGACGACAATTTCACGCGCTACCACAACACCGAGGTGGACACCCTCATCGAAAAGGCCCGCGCCACCGCCGACGCCGCAGAGCGCCGAAGCCTGTACACAGCGGCGGAGACCAGGGCCTGCCAGGACCTCCCGCTGCTCCCCCTCTGGTTCGGAGTCCAGTACCACCTGGTGAACCTCGACAGATTCCAGGTCGACGGGCCCGTGGTCGACATGTTCGGAGAACCAGTGCTCCGCATGTTCCAGCGGCGTTCCTGACCGCCATGACATCTCCCGATACACAGCCGAAAGGAACAGCAATGTCCGACACGGAAAACGCCCGGCACACCGACCACGACAGCGGGCCGAGCAGTCTGGAAACCTACGAGATGTGCTCCCCGCCCTTGCCGCTGCCCGAGGCACGCGAGACCGGCCACGCGACCCAGGAGGACGACTGGCCCAGCGACACAGGCCCGTGGGCGCACGGCCTGTGAGTGGAACCGGCGCAGCTTTATATTCCGGGCGCAACTCCGGTGAGCATGCACGGGGATGCGGGCGTGCCGACCACGGGCCCTATGGACCGCGTCAGCAAACGAGACAGGCCCTGACAGCCTGTTACGTTTTCACGCAACGATCGAGGTACGGCTGATACAGGATCTCGGGACGGCTGCAATGCAGGGCTGGCTCACTTGTGGGCGCGGTCGGTGCCGCGCTCACGCTTCCAGCCGCCGCGGCGATTGCCGCTCCGGCGGCCCACGCGGGCTCTTCCTCCGCAGCATCTTCCGCGGCCCACACGGCGAAGAGCGTCAAAAAGGCCACCTTCGAAAACGGCGACACCCTCACGCTGGACGGCAAGACCAACACCGCCAACGTCAAGGACCGCAATGGTTCCGTCATCGGCACGATGAACATCAACAAGATCGGCCCGGTGCACCACCACGCCGACGCATCCTGGACGTACCAGATGGTCTTCCCGAAGGCCGAGGGCGAGGGCGACCAGGTGCCCCCCTACGTCCTCGTCAAGCAGGACGGGAAGAAGGTGCACTCCCTCGCCTTCCCGAGGGGCTGAACACTCGGCTGACCGCCGCACTGCCTGCGGGGGCGATCGGGACCGCCCCCGCAGGGGTTTCGCCCCGTCACACGGTCATGCCGTCGAGCGTCTCACCGAGCGCCGTTGACAGTTGGCAGTCACTGCACGTCTTTCACATACCGGAAGAGGGCTTCGACCGGGGAAGTTTGCTGGGGAAAATCAGCTGCGTAACGCAGCACGATCCCCAAAGACGCTGAAAGGGATCGCCGATGGACGAAGGTTGGGGACGCCGCGGTGTTCGGCTCACCGTCGAGACGTACGCGTGCGCCACTTGGTGATGGGGCGGACGGTGGAACGGCATGCCCATAGGCAAAACGACCACCTCGACCGCCTCACGGCGCCAGATACGAGTAGGCCGGCCCGACCAAAGCCGATACCAAAAGCTTTTCCTGGGGACGTAGGCGACCGACGACAAGGGATCGGAGGCGGAGGCGGGCGGCGCCAGCCGCTTGAGCAGCAGCGTGTGCTGTACAACTTCCGTGGGCAGTACTCGGCCAATCACTGGGCCTTGACGATGACGAGCAGCCTCGGAAGGCAGCGATCTTAAGGGCGCCGGGGGCGACGAGCCCACCGTCTTCGCGTAACGCGCACGAGCGAAAAAGTAGCCCTGCTCATCCTTCGTGTGAAGCAGGCCGCCCCCACGCTCTCCTGCTGGATCGGCCGAGAGCAACCCAGCCAAGGAGTACCAGCTGCCCGATCAGTGGGCCAATGACGTACGGGGAGCGTCTTCCACGAGCTGCTTCCGCACCACGCAAACAGCCGCCGGAGCGGTCGTGGGCCATCACCCCGTTGGGATCTCTCTGGAACTTCTCCGGGACTTCCGGCCAGATCAGGTCACAAACCCGTCCGCACTCTTCTACGGCATCTCGGGCGGTATGGACGAGGAAGAGCGCCGCAAACTGCGCAGCCGCCGCCAGCGGAAGCGCTGGGCGGCTTGAGGGGCTGTGGCATGGTGGAACTTCTCCGCGATTACGGGTGCCGCCGGCCCCGGACGGGGCACAGAATTCTGCCCGGCGGCTATTCGCCTACGGTGCCGTCGGCGAGTTCGCGTGCGATGTCCAGATGCCCGGCGTGCCGGGCGTACTCCTGGAGGAGATGAAAGAGAATCCACATCAGCGTCGGGCGGTCTTCTTCGGCCGGAACACGGCCACCGAGCGTGGCGGCGCCGTCCTCCAGCCGCGCCCCGGCGACGATGAGTCGAGAGCGGGCGCACTGCTCCAGGAAGAACGTCCTGATGTCGTCGAACGTCTCGGTCGGCTCGATGTGCCACGGTTCGCGGCGGACCTTGACGTCGCCCCAGGGCTCTTCGACGGGTTCGCCCGAAAACCCCCACCGCAGCCAGCGCAGTTCCACGTAGGCCAGGTGTTTGAGCAGGCCGAGCGGCGCCCAGCCGGAAGGCAGCCGGCTGTTTCGCAGCTCCGCTTCGGACATTCCCTCCAGTTTGCGCAGTACGGCGTCCCGGTAGAAGTCGAGATAGCCGGTCAGCAGTGCGCTCGGGTCACTGAGGGTTACCGGGGGCTCCGGCGGAGGTTCGATTCTGTGGACCACAAAGGGACATTAGGCCGCACCGAACCGTTCTGTCCATACGTTCTTTCCTTCGGTGCGGGCCGGCCCTTTCTCACGGTACGGACCCTCATTCTCGTGGTAGGCCACCGGTTGGCCATCGCATAGTGTTGACCCTCTTGGGACGTATGTGAGGACGACCGGAGGACATGTGAGCGCTCGGACCGGAAAGCCCGACGGTGGTATCCCGCACCAGGATGCGGGCGGCGAGGGCGGGAAAGCCAAGGGAAAGCAGCGCTCCTTCTGGAAGGAACTGCCGCTGCTCGTCGTCATAGCCCTCGTACTGGCGCTCCTGATCAAGACTTTCCTGGTCCAGGCGTTCTCCATCCCCTCCGACTCGATGCAGAACACCCTCCAGCGCGGGGACCGGGTCCTGGTCGACAAGCTCACCCCCTGGTTCGGCGCCGAGCCCGGGCGCGGCGAGGTCGTCGTCTTCCGCGACCCGGGCAACTGGCTGGAGGGCGAGCCCGCCCCGGAGCCCAACGCGGTCCAGAAGGTTCTCGGATTCATCGGCCTGATGCCGTCGGCCGACGAGAAGGACCTGATCAAGCGCGTCATCGCCATCGGCGGTGACACCGTCGAGTGCCGGCGGGGCGGGCCGGTCAAGGTCAACGGCAAGGCGCTGGACGAGCCGGACATCTACCCCGGCAACAGCGCCTGTGACGACAAGCCGTTCGGGCCGTTCAAGGTGCCGGCGGGCAAGCTCTGGGTGATGGGCGACCACCGCCAGATGTCCTCCGACTCCCGCTGGCACATGGACGACCCGAAGACCCACGGTTTCGTGCCGGTCGGGAATGTCGTCGGCCGTGCCGTCGTCGTGGCGTGGCCCCTCAACCGCTGGGCGACGCTGCCGGTCCCGGAGACCTTCGACCAGCCCGGCATCGGCGACCGGCCCGCGAAGGCCGCCCCGGGCGTTTCACGGGCCGTTCCGCGGTAGCCCGTCGCCTGGAAGTTCTCCACAGCGTGAAGCCGGGGCCCGTGAGCCCCGGCTTCACGCTGTGGAACGGCTGCCGCCGGTCATCCCGAAGCGCCGCAGATGCACGACCAGCTGCCGTCGCGGCTCTGGATGACCTGGGCACCGCATCGGCTACAGCTCATCGGTGTTCTCGTCCTCAAGTGCGACGGCTGCCGCGCCGGCCAGGAGTGCGATGACGGCACCCGTTGCCACGACGGCAAGGGCGATGCGCAGCACCGGGCGCTTGGGCCGCCGGGCGGGCGGTGTGGCCTGCGGGGCCATGTCGGCTCCCTTCGTGAGAGGTACGGTCGTGGGCGTCGGACGTGGCCGGGGCAACTGGAGACGCCGGTGTCCGGCACCTTAGGCAGCACTGTGTTGCAGCCACCCCGAGAGCATGTATCAGCCACCTCTCGGTCGTCGCGCAACAACGTCACAGGCACGTGAAGCAGGCCCTGACCTCGCAGGCACCACCGCCGTCCCGGATCAGGAGGCGCGGCGCGCCACGAGGGCCCTCCCGGTACCCGACGGCAGGGCCTCCGGTGACCCGTCGCGCGGCGGCGGCACCGCGCCGTGGCGTTCACCGGCGATCGGATTGCCCGCCCACCGGGTGCCGGCCGGAACGCTCTCGCCGCGCATCACCAGGGACGCCGGCCCGACGGCGGCCTGCTCGCCGACCGTACTGCCCGGCAGCGCGATCCCGTGCGGGCCCAGTGAGGCGCCCGCCGCCAGATGTACGGCGTCCAGCCGCATGATCCGGTCGTGGAACAGATGCGTCTGCAGCACACAGCCGCGGTTGACGCTGACGCCGTCCCCGAGGGTGACCAGATCGGTCTCCGGCAGCCAGTACGTGTCGCACCACACGCCGCGCCCGATACGGGCTCCCAGGCTGCGCAGCCACCAGTTCAGCACGGGCGTGCCGGTGAAGGCGCCGGCCATCCACGGTACGGCCAGTGATTCCACGAAGGTGTCGTACAGCTCGTTGCGCCACACGAAAGACGACCACAGCGGATGCTCGCCCGGCCGGAAACGCCCGACCAGCAGCCACTTGGAGGCAGTCGCCAGCAGCGCGGCCAGCAGGGCGCAGGGCAGCAGCAGCGCCCCGCCCACCAGTGCCGCCCATCCGAACCCGCCGTCGCTCAGGGCGTACTGCTCACCGATCAGTACCGCTTCGGCCAGCATCACCGAGCACATCAGCGGCAGCACCCGGCACAGCTCGACGGCAGCCCGCGCCAGCACCAGCCGGCGCGGCGGCTCGAAGGTGCGGCCCGGGTCGGCGGACGAGGGAATCCGCGGCAGCGGCAGCGCGGGCCGCCCCAGCCACGACGAACCGGGCTTGCTGTGCGCGGGCGCGTCCGACAGCACACCGATCAGCGCCTGGTCCGGGACCTCCCGGCCGGGTCCGACGATCCCGGAATTACCGACGAACGCCCGCCGCCCGACGCGTGCGGTGCCCACACGCAGCCAGCCGCCGCGCAGTTCGTACGGTGCCACCAGGGTGTCGTCGGCGAGGAAGGCACCGTCCGCGACGGTGAGCAGGGACGGCAGCGGCAGCACGGTGGAGATCTCGGCGTGCCGGCCGACCCGGGCGCCGAGCAGCCGCAGCCACAGCGGGGTGGCCAGGCTCGCGTACAGCGGGAAGAGGCTGCTCCTGGTGCCGTTCAGCAGCCGGGTGACCAGCCAGGCACGCCAGGCCACCGGGCCGCGTACCGGATACGCACCCGGCCGGATGCCGCGCCCCAGCAGCCGGACCACGGCGGCGACCAGCAGGATCCAGCACACCGTGGTGACGACGGCGATCGCGGGGGCCGCGGCGAACAGGCGCAGTGCCGCGTCGGAGAGCGTCGCGCAGTCGCGCACCAGCGCGTAGACGCCGGTGAGCGCGGGCAGTGCGGCCAGCAGCGGCAGTACGGGCAGTCCGGCCAAGGTCAGTGCGTATGCGGCGGCCCAGCGCCGGGAGCGGGGCGGGCGGGCATCGGGCCAGTCACTGCCCGCCGTACGCACGTCCTCCTCCTCGGCGGGCCGGGCGGGCGAGCCGGCCCAGGCTTCCCCGGCGGGTACGGTCCCGTCCAGGCAGCCGCCGGGCGCCAGTTCGGCACCGGGGCCCAGCACGGCGCCGGGCATCAGCGTCGAGCGGTGCCCCACCCGGGCGCCCGCCCCCACGGACACGGCCCCGACGCGAAGCACGTCCTGGTCCAGCCACCAGCCGGACACATCGGCCTCCGGCTCCACGCTGGCGCGCTCGCCCAGCTCGGCCAGCCCCGTCACCGGGGGCATGGCGTGCAGCGCCACATCGGCGCCCACGCGGCAGCCCAGGGCCCGTGCGTACAGCCGCGCCCACGGCGTGCCCAGCAACGCGGGCACCCCGAAAGCCGCCACCGTCCGCTCGGCGGCCCACAGCCGCAGATGGACCCGTCCGCCCCGGGGGTACGTGCCCGGGGCGATGGAGCGGGTGAGCGCACGGGCGGCGAGCGCGCCGATGACGAACCGGGACGGGGCGCTCAGCAGCACCAGCCAGCCGGTGAAGACCACCCACCAGGAGGTGTGCGGCGCCCAGGTCTGCGGGGCCAGCAGCCCGAGTACGTTGTCGGCGGCGGCCAGCCCGACCGCGACGCGCAGCCCGGTCAGACCGTACAGAAGGGTCTGGACGACGATCTGGAAGGCACCGGTACGGCGCGGCACGACGCCCGCACGGCCGGGGCCCGTCTCCCGACGGTCCGTGTGACGTTTGTCGAGCCCTTTGCCGGGGCGTATCGCTTCGGCTCCGCTGTCGTGGGTTCTTCCGTTGCCGGCGGCCTCCGTACGGGCGGGCGCCAGTGTCTCCAGGTAAGCGGCCATTTCCCGTAGAACAGGTTGCCGGTAGAGGTCGGCCACCGAGATGCCGGGATGGTCGGTGCGCAGCTGGGAGGCCAGTTGGGCGGCGCTCAGGCTGCTGCCGCCCAGAGCGAAGAAGTCGCTGTCCGCGTCGGGCCGTACGCCCAGCAGTTCTTGCCATGCGTCGGCGAGGCGAGCGGCGGTGCCGTGGAGAGCGTCGCGCGGGTCGTCATCCTCCGCGCCTGCCGTATTCTCCTTCGCCGCGTGTTCTGCGTCCGGGCCCCCGGAGGCCGCCGCGGGCAGTGGCCAGGGCAGCGCATCGCGGTCCACCTTTCCGGAGGTACGGGTGGGCAGCTCGGCGACCTCGGCCAGTACGGGAACCAGCGCGGCGGGCAGCCGGTCCGCCAGGACCTTGCGCGCCGACTCGGGGCTGAAACCCGTATCCGTACCGGGCCGGTCCTCCGTCACCACGTAACCGACCAGGATCCGCCCGCCGGACGGGGTGGTCCGCACCGCGGCGGCGGCCCCGCGGACTCCGTCCAGTTCGGCCAACGCCGCGTCGATCTCCCCCAGTTCGATCCGCCGGCCGCCCACCTTGACCTGGTCGTCCACGCGTCCGACGTAGACCAGCCCTTCGGGTTCGGCCCGCACCACGTCCCCCGTACGGTAGGCACGCCGCGCGTCGAGCGCCGGGCAGGGGCCGAAGCGCTCGGCGTCCTTGGCCCGGTCGAGATAGCGGGCCAGACCCGCGCCCGCGATGACCAGCTCGCCCTGGGCACCGTACGGCACCGGCGCTCCGTCGCCGTCGACGACGGCCAGGTCCCAGCCGTCCAGCGGAAGTCCGATCCGTACCGGCGTTCCGGGAAGCATACGCTCGGCACAGGCCACGACGGTGGTCTCGGTCGGCCCGTACGTGTTCCACATCTCGCGGCCCGGGGTGGCGAAGCGCTCCACGAGCCCGGCGGGGCAGGCTTCGCCGCCCACGATCAGCAGCCGCACGGCCGCCAGGGCCTCGTCCGGCCACAGCGCGGCCAGCGTCGGCACCGTGGAGACCACCGTGATGCCGCGTTCGACCAGCCACGGCCCCAGCTCATGGCCCGCCTTCACCAGCGAGCGTGGCGCGGGCACCAGGCACGCGCCGTTCCGCCAGGCCAGCCACATCTCCTCGCAGGAGGCGTCGAAGGCCACGGACAGTCCGGCCAGCACCCGGTCACCGGGCCCCAGCGGCCGGCTGCCGCCGCGCAGAAACAGCCCCGCCTCGGCGTCCACGAACGCCGCGGCGGCCCGGTGGGTGACGGCGACGCCTTTGGGCGCGCCGGTCGAGCCGGAGGTGAAGATGATCCACGCGTCGTCTTCCGGGGACACCGTGGGGGGCACGGTGCTGCCGTCGGGTGAGGAAGTGGTGGGCTTTGGTGAAGCTTCGGCATCCCCGTCGGCCGCCGTGAGCCGCGGCTCGGCCGCGCCGTCGAGCACCGCGCACACTCCCGCCTCGCGGAAGACCGAGGCCGCCCGTTCCTCCGGATCGTCGGCGTCGACCGGCACGTAGGCGGCACCGCTGCGCAGCACGGCCAGGATGGACAGATACAGCTCCGCCGTACCGGAGGCGACCCGCACTCCGACCCGGTCACCGGGCCCGATGCCATGCGTCGTAAGGGCATGGGCGCGCCGGCCGACCTCCGCCGACAGGGCGCGGTAGTCGAGCACTTCTCCCCCGGTGTCGAGGGCGGGCGCCTCGGGGTGAGCGGACACGGAGGCGTCCAGCACATCGAGCAGGGTGCGCGGCGGGTGAGCCGGGGCGCCCCGGAAGACCGCCGTACCGGACGGGCCGGGCGCA
The DNA here is from genome assembly GCF_001279365.1 of Streptomyces sp. NRRL F-5755. NCBI lineage: Bacteria > Bacillati > Actinomycetota > Actinomycetes > Kitasatosporales > Streptomycetaceae > Streptomyces > Streptomyces sp. NRRL F-5755. The sequence continues at coordinate 45,777 of NZ_LGCW01000270.1, forward strand.
CCGGCTGCCGGCGGTTTCGTATCCGCGGGAGGGCGGGCGAACAGGAAAGGGGGCAGGAACATCGAGAGCCTTTGGTTCAGCGTGCAGACGGTCGAATGCCCCTATGGGCATCCGACCGTATAGAGAGTCCGCGCGGAGGCGGCGTTTACAGTTCCGCACCAACATTCCGCAAAATGTGGTCCGATTCCGCCGGAGTGGCGCGACCACGAGGACAACGGCGGCATACCACGAGACGCGTCCAAGAGCGGGCAAAGGATAAGAACCGTTCTCAGAAACGTTCGCTATGGGCTGCTCACGGGAAGGCGAGGAATTCTCGCACCGGCCAGACAGAAGGCAGGTCCGCTTTCCGTCCTCGGGGAATGAGGCGGCCCCGGCGGAGGGAGAGGAGGGCACCGGGGCCGCCCCGTGCCGACCAGTCAGTCAGCTCGGTGTTGCGGCCACCCCGAAGGCATGTATCAGCCGCTTCTCGATCGTTCCACGAAGCTGTTACACGCCTCGGGACAAGCCGGACGGCTGCTGCTTCGCCCGGCAGGACCGGCCCGGAACCAGCGGGTACGCGAGACCAGGACGCCGAGCCCCAGTGCCACCAGGTGGCCGGCATCGGCCAGTTCCTGATTGATCGTCCACGCGACGGCCAGGGTCACGGCCAGGGCCGGCAGACCGTAGCGCCGGGCGCGCTCGCCGCCCAGGGCCAGCAGGCACGCGACGGTGGCCACCAGGCCGTAGCTGATGCCGACGTCCTGCATACGGGCCAGGGCGCCCGGCACGTGCGCGAGCCGCATCAGCCACACGACGCCCTGCGTGAGCAAGGTCGCCGCCACATGCCCGAAGAGGAAGACGCCCAGGCCGCGCGCGCTGCCCCAGCGCCACTCGGCGCGTCCGAGCGCCGCGGCCACCGCAGCGATACCGAGCAGCACGGGAACTCCGTCGACCACCAGGCCACTGGTCAGCAGCGTCCACCACTCACCGCCTTCGAGGTGGTGCACATTGCTGCTGTTGTGACGGATGAAGCGCTTCTGCTCGCGGAGCGGCTGGGCGGCCAGCCAGGCGGCGGTGACGGCGAGCACCATGACGTACAGCGTCGTCGCCGGCAGCCTCAATACCGGGACCCACGGCCGAATCCTCACCGCGCTCTCGTCCTCCCGCTCCTTGCCCTCCCACAATTGCCCATCGGCAGTTGGCACAGCCATGTTAGAGGACATTTATGAGTGCGCCTTTACCGTCGCCGCACGAGAGTGTGACAGGGCCGCGCAGCCAAAGTGACGCATGCCACGCAACCATCCCGCCGTCTCCCGCCATCTACCCGGCCAGACATCATCCGCCTCTCTCCCGCGTGGACCCGACCGCCCGAAAGAAAGCACCGCATGGAGCTCACCAGCAAAAAGTTGCTGCTCCTGGCCGTACTGTCCGCGGCAGCACTTTTCGTCCTCACCGTCTGGCTGTGGCCGCGCCTGTCCAAGCGCTCCTGGCGCTCGGTCCTCGGCCGCGTCGGCCTCTTGCTCGCAACCCAGCTGGCGGTCTTCCTCGTGATCGGCCTCTGCGTGAACCAGTCGATCGGTGCCTATGCGACGTGGTCGGATCTGCTCGGGGAAAACCAAAAACCCGGCACGGTGACCTATTACAAGACCGGCCCGAACGGCACCGAGCTGAAAGCACTCGGCACCGGATAGGAGGGCGCATCCGCGAAAGCCCCGACAGGTCATGACGACGCCGGACGCGCCGAGGCCGGTGACCCGCCACTCCGGGAACATGGCGGACCACCGGCACCCGGTCAGCCGGCCACCGGAGTGACGTAACCGCTGATCTTCTGGGCGCTGTCGGCCCAGCTGCCGACCTTGTGGGAAGTCCAGGTGCGGGTGCTCACGCTGCCGGGGTGCCCTGGTTGCCGCCCACCACGGTGATCTTCGAACCGGAGAGACGTGGCCGAGCGATTCACCGCCCGGAACGGTCCGGGATGCTCACGGACGGCGTCCCGGACCGTCCGGGACGCCGTCCGGCCAGTTCAGGGGCCTTCCGGGTGAGACTGTGACCGGCTCAGCGCCGCGGTCGGCAGGTCATTCGCCCACCACCGTGGTGGTCACCTCGACAGGAACCGACAACGAGTTGGCGATGTAGCACGCGCGGTGAGCCTGTTCAGCCACTTCCTGGACCGTGGCCGTGTCGGTTCCGGCGGCCACCTTGACGGTGACCGCCAGGTTGATCGTTCCAAGGCGGGCGGGGGCGGCCGTCAGGTCGAGATGGCTCGTCGCTTCGTCGTCGTACGACAGCACATCGATGCCGGCGCGGGCGGCGGCACCGAGAAACGACAGCATCTGGCACGACGAGGCGGCCATGACGACGAGCTGTTCGGGGTTGAGCCGCTCGGCATTGCCCCGGAACGCCGGGTCCGCGCTCAGTGCCACCTCCGCGTCCGCGGGTGGTGCGGTGGCGACGTGGTCACGGGAGTAGGAGCGGATGCCGGCAGCGGTGGAACCGTCCCAGCGCAGGCGGGTGGCATAGGTGTGCGGACTCATGGCTGGACGGTAGGCGCCGGTTCTTTCGGGGGACGCCGAAACGTCGGCGTGCTGCCGGCGGTGGCCGCGCAGCGGCCGCGCCCGGCTTCCGGCTGCCGAGGTCCGCCACCGCGCATCCGGACGACGCTGCCGACCCCGCACCCCCACCTCATGCCGGCAGGAATACGGGGCCGCTTCTCGCAATGAGGGGCCAAGGGCCCCAGTTCCTCAGGGCCTTGTCAGCGAACCTGCACCTTCACCACACCCGAACCCCGCATCCGCACGGGGTGGTTGTCGCTCGGGCTGTTCAACGCGTACAGGACGGCACGGAATTCCAGGGCGCCGCGCTGCGTGCCCTTCGCCTTGGCCGTGACCTGCGCGTCCGATCCTCCCCACTCGACCGTGGCGCCACAGGCCAGCTGGTGCCATGCCTTGCCGGCGCCGCGGCCCTCCAGGCAGATCCGCATGTAGGACGCCGCGTCGTCGTTCCCCTGCGCGGTGACCGAGAAGGTCTTGCCGACCGCCGCCGTGCCCGGCGCCGTGACGTCCACACTGCCCTTGGCGTGTGCGGGCACGGCGGCCAGCGCCGCCGAGGCCAGCCCCAGCGCGCCGGTCACGGCCACGCGGCGGCCGCTCAGCCTCTTCGTCCCGGTCTTCATTGCCAACCGTCCAGATGAGCGGATCACCCCGCGGGTTGCGCCAGTTGGGCGCTTTTACAGTTTCAAGGCGGTTCAGGGGGGCCTGGGGCACGCGGGTGAAGCATGAGGCAATGGAGGGAGTTTGGGTGGATGTGACATGGCTCGATCCGAATGGCGGAGTGATGAGGAATGAGCCGATGCGTGATGGTGGCGTGACACGACCGTAGTGGGCTGGCAATGTGACGTGACGAGCTCGCAGAGCCGCCGGCCGGCAGGCGTGCACCAGACCCATCGACCGCGAGAGGGTGTGGAACGTGGCAGAGCACACCGCTTCACCCGGATCCTTCTACCGGCGTATCGACGCCGTGGTGCGGGCCAAGGGCAACGACCCCATCACCTGGGTCCTCAAGGACAACTCCTACGTGCGCTACGGCATGAAGGAGAACCACGGCTTCGACGGGTACCCGAAGCTCATCGAGGGCAACTGGCCCGGCCTGGTCGACTCCTTCGGGCGCAGCATCGACGCCGCGCTCAACCGCCGGGACCAGCCGCAGGTCGTGTATCTCTTCAAGGACAGCCAGTACGTCCGCTACGACCTGGACTCCGACAAGGTGGAGCCGGGCTACCCGCTCAGCATCGCGGAGGCGTGGAAGGGGCTGCCGCCGGACTTCCAGCTCGGCATCGACGCGGCGGTCAACCACCAGAGCGACCCGAACGTCAGCTGGTTCTTCAAGGACGACCTGTACATCCGCTACGACGTACCCAACGACAAGCTCCTCGGCGGGCCGACGCCCATTCTGCGCGGCTGGCGCGGGCTGCCGGAGACCTTCCAGCGGGGGATCGACGCGGCCGTCAACTCGGTGCTCGACACGGACAAGGTGTACCTGTTCAAGGACGACCAGTACGTCCGGTACGACCTGGTCAGCGACCGGACCGACAGTGGCTACCCGCTGCCGATCGAGGGGAACTGGAACTTCTTCAGGTGATCCGCGCGGCATGACGCGCAGACGCCACGACGCCCCGTCCGAACGGCTTCGGGCGGGGCGTCACCGCGGTGACCGGCAGCTCAGGCAGGCCACCACCCCACCCGGGCCGCCGAACCTTCACCTCACAACACCCGCACCCCCCGCACATCGAGCCGCTGGCTCTCGTCGTCCAGGCAGGCGCCCGTGCGCAGGTCGAAGCGTTGCTTGTACATGGGTGAGGTGACGACGGGGGTTCCGTCGACCGCGCCGTAGATGCCGCGGGAGATGACGTCCGCCTTGGAGACGGGGTCGGTGTCGGAGACGGCGAAGAGTTCGCCGTCCGGGGAGCGGAAGAGGGCGATCGGGTCCGGTTCGTCGCCCACGCGGACCGGTATGCCGCGGCCGGGTTCGAGTTCGTCCAGGAGGCAGACGGACCGCCAGTCGCCCTCGTGCGTACGGACCTGGACGTGGCCGGGGGCGGCCGGGCCGTCGGGGGCGGGGAAGGCACTGGTGAAGCGGCGGAGTTTGGCCGGGTCTTCCAGGACGGCCCGCCATTCGTCGCGGTAGGCGTCGACGTGGCGCTGCATCTGGGATTCCAGTTCTTCGGCCAGGCCGAGGGAATCGTGCAGGACGACGTCCCGTATGTGGTCGATTCCGCCGTCGATGCGCTCCAGCCAGGTCGCGGTGCGTTCCAGGCGTTCCGCGGTGCGGATGTAGAACATGAGGAAGCGGTCGATGGTGCGGATCAGTTCCGTGTCGCTCAGGTCCTGGGCGAGCAGGTCGGCGTGGCGCGGTTTGGTGCCGCCGTTGCCGCCCACGTACAGGTTCCAGCCCTTCGCGGTGGCGATGACACCGACGTCCTTGCTCTGGGCCTCGGCGCATTCGCGGATGCAGCCGGAAGCCGCCAGCTTGAGTTTGTGCGGGGACCGCAGTCCGCGGTAGCGCAGTTCCAGTTCCACGGCCATGCCGACGGAGTCGCGCTGTCCGAAGCGGCACCAGCGCGATCCGGCGCAGGATTTCGCGGTCCGCAGGGATTTGCCGTACGCGTGGCCCGATTCGAGGCCGGCGTCGACCAGCCTGCGCCAGATGTCCGGCAGCTGGTCCACGGTGGCGCCGAACAGGTCGATGCGCTGGCCGCCGGTGAGTTTGGTGTAGAGGCCGAATTCGCGGGCGATTTCGCCGAGCACGATGAGGTGCTCCGGGCTGATCTCCCCGGCGGGCAGGCGGGGCACCACGGAGTAGGTGCCGTCCTTCTGGAGGTTGGCGAGGAAGAGGTCGTTGGTGTCCTGGAGGGCGGCCTGTTCGCCGTCGAGGATGTGGTGCAGGCCGAGTTCGGGGCCGAGGGTGGCCAGGAGCGAGGCGACGGTCGGGCGGCAGACCGCGCAGCCGTGCGGCGGCTTGCCGTCCGGGCCGGGTACGCCGTACTCCTTCGCCAGGCGCGTGAAGCTGTCGATGCCGGTCACGCGGATGATCTCGTACAGCTCGCGGCGGGTCTGCGTGAAGTCCGGGCACAGTCCGCCCGGTCCCGTCTCGATCCCCTCGGCCGCCAGCTGCGCTTCCATGATGGAGGTGACAGCGCCGACGCAGCCGCCGCACTGGGTGCCGGCGCCGGTGCACTTCTTCACGGCGGCCAGGTCGTGCGCACCGCCGCGTACCGCGTCGCGCAGGGCCTTCTTCGTCACGCCGTTGCAGGAGCAGATCACCGCGTCGTCGGGCAGCACCGCCGTGGTGTCCACCGGGCCCGATCCGTCGGCGGGCAGCAGGAAGGAGGCGGCCGGGCCGGGCAGTTGGGCCCCCACGAGGGGGCGCAGGGTGCCGTACGCGTCCGCGTCACCGACCAGGATGCCGCCCATCAGCTTGCCGTCCGGGCCGAGCACCAGCTTCTTGTAGACGCCGGAGCCGGAGTCGGCCCACAGCACCGAGCCGCCGGCGTCCGGGGCGAAGGGGTCGCCGAAGGAGGCGACGTCGGCGCCCAGCAGTTTGAGCTTGGTGGAGGTGTCGGCGCCGGTGAAGCCGTTCTCCGTGCCGGTGAGGGTGTCCGCCAGGACTTCCGCCATCCGGTAGCCGGGGGCGACGAGGCCGTAGACGTTGCCGTCGGCGGCGCGGGCGCACTCGCCGAGCGCGTAGATCTGCGGTACGGAGGTGCGGCACTGGGCGTCGATCACGATGCCGCCGCGGTCGGCGACGTCGAGGCCGGCGGTCCTGGCGAGTTCGTCGCGGGGCCGTACGCCCACGGAGAAGACGATCAGGTCGGCCTGGACGCTGCCGCCGTCCGACAGCGACAGGCCGCGCACGCGGCCGTCGGCGCCGGTCCACACCTCGGTGATCGCCGCGTCCGTGTGCACATGGACGCCCATCGCCTCGATGGTGCGGGCCAGGACGTCGGAGCCGCCCCGGTCCACCTGGCCGGGCATCAGCCGGGGCGCGGCCTCGACCACGCTGGTCTCCAGGCCGAGCGAGCGCAGGGCACCGACCGCCTCCAGGCCCAGCAGCCCGCCGCCGACGACGGCCGCGGTGCGGGCGCCGCGCGCCGCTTCCTGGATGGCCCGGACGTCCTCGACCGTGCGGTAGACGAAACAGCCGGGCGCGTCCCGGCCGGGGACCGGCGGGACGAAGGCGTAGGAGCCGGTGGCCAGCACCAGCGCGTCGTAGTGCCAGGCCGCGCCGCGGCGCGTGGTCACCGTGCGGGTGGCGGCGTCGATGGCGGTGGCGGGGTCGCCGAGGCGCAGGGTGATGTCGTGGCGTTCGAGGAAGTCGGGGCCGGCGAGGTTCAGTTCCTCCGGGGTGGTCCCGGTGAACAGCGAGGACAGGTGTACGCGGTCGTAGGCGCGCCGTTCCTCCTCGGCGAGGATCACCACGCGCCACCGCCGACCGTCCCCGGCAGCGTCCGGGCCGTCGGCTCCGCCGGGGCCGTCCGTTCTGCCCGGCCCGGCGAGCGCGTCCCGTACGGCCAGCTCCTCCAGCAGCCGCTGGCCGACCATGCCGTGGCCGACGAGAACGAGAGTGGGCCGGTCGGTGGATGACACCATGAGAGCACTCCTGCCAACTGCTGGGCGCCGGGACGCGTTTTCCGTATTCCCCCGCCTGCCGCCCGAAGCCCGCGCCTTCCCGGGCCGCAGCGACTTCAGGCTATGCCCGCTGTGCGCCGGTCCCCCGCGCCGAACGGCCTTTTGATCAGGGCCGGTCGTCCCTGTGGGTCCGGGACCGGCGGCGTCTTATCGCGGCGGGAACGCGCCATTACGGTGCCGGTATGGCGTCCTTTCCTCCGGTCCTGATCGCCGCTGCGCACGGCAGCCGCGAGGCCCGAGCGCAAAGGGAAACGGACCGGTTGCTGGCGGAGGTCCGAGCGCTGCGTCCCGCTCTCCGGGTGGAAAGCGCGTTCTTCGATATCCACGGGCCCACGGTCGCCGAAGCCGTTGCCGCCCTGAAGGGGACACCGGCGATTGTGGTGCCTTTGCTGCTGGGCGCGGGCTTTCATTTCACCGTGGACCTGCCCGCTCTGCTCGGGCCCGCCCGCGCCGCGAAACCGCTGGCTCCGCACCTGCTGCTGACCGAAGCGCTGACGTACCGTCTTGAGGAGGCCGAGGCGCGTGCCGGTTTTCCGGCGGACGCCGTGGTGCTGGCCGCCGCGGGCTCGCGCCGGCCCGGCGGCAATGAGGGCTGCTACGCCGTCGCACGGCAACTGAGCAGGGCGTTGCACGTCCGGCGAGGCGAACCTGTTCCGGTACGCCCGGCCCTGCTGTGTGCCGGTCGCGAGGAGGACCGGTCGCCGGCCCGTACGGCCCAGGACCTGCGTGCCGAGGGCCGTACCCGTATCGCGGTCGTCCCCTATCTGATGGCTCCGGGGCGCTTCTCCGACTATCTGGACGCGGAGGCCGAACGTACGGGGTGCATGTGCACCGCGCGCCCGCTCGGCGCCCAGGCCGCCATGGCCCGCCTCGTTCTCGCGCGCTTCGACGCGTGCGCCCGGCTCACCACGGCGGGGAATCCGGCAGATGCCGAAGTGGTCCGATGGGGCGTACCAGGCGTGTCGGACAAAGCCGGGTGTCGTTGACCCGGAAAAGCCCGATCCGGCCAGGCCGGCCGTTCCAGAAAAGGATGAACGATGCGTGTCTTCCGTCCAGTCGTCGTAGCTCTCGCGGGGCTCACCTTCGCCACGACTCTTCCCATGGGCGCAGCGTTCGCCGCGAAGGGGTCGTTCATCTGGCTGGGGCCGAAAGGCAAGTCGTATCTCGTCGAGAATCCGCCGAACGGCCGGTGTCTGACGATGGGGCAGCACGCGCAAGCTCCCCGCAACGCGACGAAGACGCCGGCCGTCCTTTTCCCGGGCAAGAAGTGCAAGGGGCATCCCATTCCGCTCGCCCCGGGCAAGCAGGCACCGCGCAGCACGTCCTTCTCCAGCGTGCGGTTCGGCTGACGGGCCTCCCCGTTCACACCGCCGTCAATCCGGCCCCTTCGAAGATCTCCCGTGCCGTCGCCAGCTCCGGCGCGGTGGGCGTCGGGGTGTCCCGCAGGGTGAAGTCCATGCCGAGGCGGTCCCACTTGGAGGCGCCGAGTTTGTGGAAGGGCAGTACGTCCACGCGGGTCACGTTGCCGAGCGAGGCGGCGAAGGATGCCACGCCCTCGATGTTGGCCGGGTCGTCGGTCAGCCCCGGGACGAGTACGAAGCGCACCCACACCTCTTTGTCCAGCCGGGCGAGCCGCCGCGCGAAGTCCAGGGTGGGGCGCAGGCGTTGGCCGGTGAGCCGCTTGTAGAGGCCGGGGTGCCAGGACTTGATGTCCAGCAGGACGAGGTCGGTGTCCCGCAGCAGCGCGTCGGTGGCGCGGGCGCCGAGGAAGCCGGAGGTGTCGAGGGCGGTGTGCAGGCCGAGTTCGTGCTTGAAGCGGTGGAGGAGTTCGCCCGCGAAGACCGGCTGGAGGAGCGGTTCGCCGCCGCTGAGGGTGGCGCCGCCGCCCGCGGCCCGGATGAACGCCTCGTATTTCGCCGCCTCGGCCACCATGGCGTCGGCCAGGACGCGCTTGCCGTCGCGCATCTTCCAGGTGTCGGGATTGTGGCAGTACAGGCAGGCCAGGGGGCAGCCGGCCAGGAAGGTCACGAAGCGGGTGCCGGGCCCGTCGACGCCGGTGGACAGATCCCAGGAGTGCACCGAACCGGCCACCGGGCGGTGCTGGACCGCTGCGGCCGGGGTGGCGGCCTCCTGGGCGGTCACCCCGGCGAGGGGCGGGGTGCGTACGGGGATCTCGGTCCCGAGCGTAACTGTCATGTCAGGCCCTCCTGAGGGGGTGTCGCCCGGGTGCGGGCGAGGAGAAGGACACGGCGCCGGTACCGGGGTGAGGGCCCGGCACCGGCGCCGTGGGCCGGGGTGCGGGGTCACAGGGCCCCGTGGAAGGTGCGGTTGATGACGTCGAGCTGCTGCTCACGTGTCAGCCGCACGAAGTTCACCGCGTACCCGGACACCCGGATCGTCAGCTGCGGGTACTTCTCGGGGTGCTCCATGGCGTCCTCCAGGGTCGCCCGGTCCAGCACGTTGACGTTCATGTGGAATCCGCCGCCGGCCATGTAGCCGTCCAGCACGCCCGCCAGGTTCGCGATTCGCTCCTGTTCTGTGCGGCCCAGCGCGTCCGGCGTGATGGTGTTGGTCAGCGAGATGCCGTCCTCGGCGTCGTCGTACGGCAGCTTGGCGACCGACAGCGCGGAGGCGATGTAGCCGTGCTCGTCGCGGCCGTTCATCGGGTTGGCGCCGGGCGCGAAGGGCTCGCCCGCCGGGCGGCCGTCCGGGGTGGCGCCGGTCTTCCTGCCGTAGACGACGTTGGAGGTGATGGTCAGCACGGACTGGGTGTGCACGGCGCCGCGGTAGGTGGGGTGCTTGCGCACCTTCTGCATGAAGGTGTGGACGATGTCCTTCGCGAACCGGTCCGCCCGGTCGTCGTTGTTGCCGTACGCCGGGTACGTGCCCTCGGTCTCGTAGCCCGTGACCAGCCCGGTCTCGTCGCGGACGGCCCGCACCCGGGCGTACTTGAGCGCCGACAGCGAGTCCGCCGCGACCGACAGCCCGGCGATGCCGCAGGCCATGGTGCGCAGCACGGTGCGGTCGTGCAGGGCCATCTCGATGCGTTCGTAGGCGTACTTGTCGTGCATGTAGTGGATGACGTTCAGGGCGTGGACGTACGTCTCGGCCAGCCACTCCAGCATCGCGTCGTAGCGCTCGGCGACGGTGGCGTAGTCCAGGTACTCGCCCTCGACCGGCTCGAAGCCCGCCACCACCGTCTTGCCGGTCATCTCGTCCCGGCCGCCGTTGATGGCGTACAGCAGGGCCTTGGCGACGTTGACGCGGGCGCCGAAGAACTGCATCTGCTTGCCGACCGCCATGGCCGACACGCAGCAGGCGATGGCCGTGTCGTCGCCGTACTTCGGGCGCATCAGCTCGTCGGACTCGAACTGGAGGGCCGAGGTGTCGATGGCGACCTTCGACGCGAACTCCTTGAAGCCGCCCGGCAGGCGCGGCGACCAGAAGACGGTCAGGTTGGGCTCGGGGGCCGGGCCCAGGTTGTAGAGCGTCTGCAGGGCGCGGAAGGTCGTACGGGAGACGAGCGGGCGGCCGTCCTCGCCGATCCCGGCCAGCGACCAGGTGACCCAGGTCGGGTCGCCCGAGTACAGCTCGTTGTACTCGGGGGTGCGCAGGAACCGCACGATGCGCAGCTTGATGACGAAGTCGTCGATCAGCTCCTGTGCCCGCCGCTCGTCCAGGACGCCGCGCTCGATGTCGCGCCGCAGATAGATGTCGAGGAAGGCGTCGATGCGGCCGATCGACATGGCCGCGCCGTTCTGCTCCTTCACGGCGGCCAGATAGCCGAAGTAGAGCCACTGCACGGCCTCGCGGCCGGTGGCGGCCGGCCGGGAGATGTCGTACCCGTACGAGGCGGCCATGGCCTTCAGCTCGTGCAGCGCCTTGATCTGCTCGGCGATCTCCTCGCGCTCGCGGATCACGTCCTCGGTGGGCCACTGCGCGTCGGCGTCGGCCTTGGCGGCCTGCTTGTCCTCGATGAGCCGGTCGACGCCGTACAGCGCGACGCGGCGGTAGTCGCCGATGATGCGGCCCCGGCCGTAGGCGTCGGGCAGGCCGGTGATGATGCCGGCGGAGCGGCAGGCACGGATCTCGGGCGTGTACGCGTCGAAGACGCCGTCGTTGTGGGTCTTGCGCAGCCGGGTGTAGATCTCCCTGACCGCCGGGTCCGGCTCGTACCCGTACGCGGCGAGGGCGCCCTCGACCATCCGCCAGCCGCCGTTGGGCATGATGGCGCGCTTGAGCGGGGCGTCGGTCTGCAGGCCGACGATCAGATCCCGCTCCTCGTCGATGTAGCCGGGCGCGAACGCGTCGATCCGCGACGGGGTGCTGACATCCACGTCGTGAATGCCCCGCACCCGCTCGTCGGGGAACATGCCGAGCAGCTTCTGCCACACCGCGGTCGTGCGCTCGGTGGGGCCCGTGAGGAAGGAGGCGTCGCCCTCGTAGGGGACGTGGTTGCGCTGGACGAAGTCGCGGACGTCGATGGTGTCGCGCCACGGACCGCCGTCGAAGCCCTCCCAGGCCGTGCCGTCGGTCGTCTTCTCCAGGGGTGTGGCGGTCATGGTGCACCTTCCGAATCGCTGTGCCTGCGCTCGCCTCCATTGCACTCCCGCGCACCGTCTTCCCACGTCGGCGATGGTCCCGACCCGAAGGCCGAAGGGCCCTCGGTGGGCGTCGGGCCGCGTGTCGCAAGGCCGTTGGTCCCCGGGCGCGGGACCTTGGGACCGTCCCCGCGGTGGCCGTGGAGGCCGGACAGTGGGGACCGGACGTACTTCCGTTCCCGCCTCAGGAGGCCCGTATGCCCGGCACCGTCACCGTCGGACTGGACGGAACCGACCACAGCCTCGCCGCCGCCGACTGGGCAGCGGCCGAGGCCACCCGCCGCGGAGCGCGCCTGCGGCTGGTCCACGCGTGGGTCTGGCGCCCCATGGAGGCACTGGTCGCGGCGGACGAGGAAGTGCAGCGCCGCTGGGCCACGGAAGTGCTGCGCCAGGCCGCCGCCCGGGTGGCGGAGGGCTTCCCCGAGCTGCCGGTCAGTACGGAGATCCTGGCGGACGAGCCGGTCGCGGCCCTGGTCGCCGCCTCTGCGGCGGCGGACTTGCTGGTGCTCGGTTCGCGCGGGCACAGCACGCTGGTCGGCTATCTGCTCGGCTCCGTGGGGTTGCAGGTGCTGCGGCAGACGGCCGGTCCCGTCGTCCTCGTACGCAGCCCGCGCCCCGACGACGCGGCGCGGCCGCGTGACGAGGTGGTGGTGGGCGTGCAGGACGTACGGGAAAGCGATCCGGTGCTGGGGTTCGCTTTCGCGGCGGCTGCGGCCCAGGGAGTGGGGCTGCGGGCGGTACGGGCGTGGAACATCCCGCCGGTCGTGGTGTGGGGCGGCGAGGCCATGCGGGCGGCCGACGACGCCGGTGGCCTGGAGCCGCTGGAGCGCAAGCGGCTGGCCGACGCCGTACGGCCGTGGCGGGAGCGCTTCCCGCAGGTGGAGGTCGTCGAGCACGTCGAAATGGGCGGTGCCGGGCAGGTCCTGCTGTCCGCCGGCGCGCGGGCCCGGCTGCTGGTCGTGGGGCGCCGCAGCCCGGGCCGGCACGACCTGAGGAAGATC
>NZ_LGCW01000271.1:0-57926 GCF_001279365.1 Streptomyces sp. NRRL F-5755
GGGATGGAGTCGCAGGCAAACCGGCCCGCCTACAGGCCGTGCCGCCACATCCCCCCAGCGGGGGCTTACCCAGGGGTGGCCGCACGGAACCCCCGCCCCAGCCCCCTCTCCCCCCGCGGCAGCCCACCCGTTCACGTACAGCCCATCAGTTCAGCGACGGATCGTCCGGATACGTGGCCACCATCGCCAACTCGTTCCGCTGGCGGCGCAGGACCGCTCGCCAGAGTTGTTCCGGGTCCGGGGAGGAGACGTCGCCCGGTTCGGATTCGACGACGTACCAGGCGCCCTCGACCAGTTCCTCCTCCAGCTGGCCGGGGCCCCAGCCCGCGTAGCCGGCGAAGATGCGCAGGCTGCCGAGGACCGTGGAGAGGAGTTCCGGGGGCGCTTCCAGGTCCACCAGGCCGATCGCCCCGTGCACGCGGCGCCAGCCCAGCGGCCCGTCGCCGCCCGGCGTGCTCTCCGGCGCTTCCGGGCCGCCGGGCACCACGGCCACGCCGAGGGCCGAGTCCAGGGAGACCGGGCCGCCCTGGAAGACCACGCCGGGCTCGCCGGCCAGGGACGCCCACGGTTCGAGGATGTCGCCGACGCCCACGGGCGTCGGGCGGTTGAGGACCACGCCGAGAGACCCCTCCTCGTCGTGGTCGAGCAGGAGCACCACCGCACGGTCGAAATTCGGGTCGGCGAGCGCCGGTGTGGCGACGAGCAGCCGGCCGGTGAGCGAGGACACCTCGGTCATGGGGACATGATCCCGCACATCGCACCGCGGCGGGGAGTCAACAGCGGTACCCGCACGAGAGCAGCGCAGGGCGTACGACGGCAGCCCCGGCGCACGGTTCCGCGCCGCGGGCGGCACACCGGGACACACCCGTACGGACCATCCCGAATGTCGATTACAGAACAAAGGCGGACGGTAGCGCAGGGTGTTGTGACAAAGCCATTACATGCCCCGGACCGGCTCCGGCCTACGGGCAACCCCTCCGGCGCGCTTACCATTTCCCCTTGGCCCCCTGTCCGTCTCCAGGAACGCGAGATCCATGACCGTCTCTACCGACGACGTACTGCTTGTCCACGGCGGCACCCCGCTGGAGGGCGAGATCCGGGTTCGCGGCGCGAAGAACCTCGTGCCCAAGGCCATGGTCGCCGCCCTGCTCGGCAGCAGCCCGAGCAGACTGCGCAATGTGCCCGACATCCGCGACGTACGCGTCGTACGCGGCCTGCTGCAGCTGCACGGCGTCACGGTCCGCCCCGGCGACGAGGCGGGCGAGCTCATCCTCGACCCGTCGCACGTGGAGAGCGCCAACGTCGCGGACATCGACGCCCACGCCGGGTCCTCGCGCATCCCGATCCTCTTCTGCGGCCCGCTGCTGCACCGCCTCGGCCACGCCTTCATCCCGGGCCTGGGCGGCTGCGACATCGGCGGCCGGCCGGTCGACTTCCACTTCGACGTGCTGCGCCAGTTCGGCGCGACCATCGAGAAGCGGGCGGACGGCCAGTATCTGGAAGCCCCGCAGCGACTGCGCGGCTGCAAGATCCGCCTGCCGTACCCGTCCGTCGGCTCGACCGAGCAGGTGCTGCTGACCGCCGTCCTGGCGGAGGGCGTCACCGAGCTGTCGAACGCGGCCGTGGAGCCGGAGATCGAGGACCTGATCTGCGTACTGCAGAAGATGGGCGCGATCATCTCCATGGACACCGACCGGACCATCCGGATCACCGGTGTCGACAAACTGGGCGGCTACAACCACCGCGCCATCCCGGACCGCCTGGAGGCGGCCTCCTGGGCGTCCGCGGCGCTGGCCACCGAGGGCAACATCTACGTGCGCGGCGCGCAGCAGCGCTCGATGATGACCTTCCTGAACACCTACCGCAAGGTCGGCGGCGCCTTCGAGATCGACGACGAGGGCATCCGCTTCTGGCACCCGGGCGGCTCGCTGGACGCGATCGCGCTGGAGACCGATGTGCACCCCGGTTTCCAGACCGACTGGCAGCAGCCGCTGGTGGTCGCCCTGACGCAGGCGTCGGGCCTGTCCATCGTCCACGAGACGGTGTACGAGTCCCGGCTCGGCTTCACCTCGGCGCTCAACCAGATGGGCGCGCACATCCAGCTGTACCGCGAGTGCCTGGGCGGCAGCGCCTGCCGCTTCGGGCAGCGCAACTTCCTCCACTCGGCCGTGGTCTCCGGGCCGACCAAGCTGCAGGGCGCCGACCTGGTCATCCCTGACCTGCGCGGCGGCTTCTCGTACCTGATCGCCGCCCTCGCGGCGCAGGGCACGTCCCGTGTGCACGGCATCGACCTGATCAACCGGGGCTACGAGAACTTCATGGAGAAGCTCGTGAGCCTGGGGGCGCACGTGGAGCTGCCGAACGGGGCGCTCGACGCCTGACGGGCGCGCCGGACGGCTCAGGACACAAGGGGCGGCCACCCACTCGGGTGGCCGCCCTTTCGTGCATCGGCGCACGCATTCACCTGTTTGCTTGAGCGAATGGTTGAAGCCGGGTCTTTCGGTCGGGTCCCGACGGCTCCCTCCGCTCCGGCGCGTTGCGGTTGCGACGGGATGCGGACGCGATGGGAGGCGGGTGAGATGACCGGACGGCCCGGGTGCGGAACGGGCCGACCGTCCCGGTGCCGGCCACCGCCCCACCCCCGCCCGGCCCCCGCCCGGCATCCCCGTAACCCCTGAATGCCCTCTACGGCCCTGTAGAGCCACAGACACGGCCCCGGATGCGGCTACAGAGCCACAGACGGCGCAAGGGCCCCACAGGCCCCGCTTCCGGCCCTCCTGGGGCCCGCCGCGGGCTCCGGACACGGCAAAGGGCGGCCGTTCCCCCGAGGGGAACGGCCGCCCGCACGCCTTTGGTGACCGGGGCCTTGCGGCCCCGGCGGCTTACTTGCCCTTGGCGGCTTCCTTGAGCTTGGAGCCCGCGGAGACCTTCACGCTGTAGCCGGCCGGGATCTGGATCGGGTCGCCGGTCTGCGGGTTGCGCGCGGTGCGAGCGGCACGGTGGGTGCGCTCGAAGGTCAGGAAGCCGGGGATGGTGACCTTCTCGTCGCCCTTGGCGACGACCTCGCCGACGGTCTCGGCGAGCGCGGCCAGAACGGCGTCGGCGTCCTTGCGGGTCACCTCGGCGCGGTCGGCCAGAGCGGCCACCAGCTCACTGCGGTTCATGTTTGTACTCCCGTGTTCTTCTTGCCAATGAGGCGTGAGATCGAAGCCGATGCTGCCAGGGCCCTTGGACGGTGCCCGGACCCGGGTCTGCTGACAGACCCTCGCGCCCGGGTACGCATCCTGCCCCCACCTGCGGCGGTAAAGCCAATCCGGCACCCAGGAGGGTCACACGAAAAGCGCCACTGCCTCATAGTGGTGACGTCCCGCACCGTGCCTCACCGGGCCGGCCCGCAGGGCGGCGACCGTTTGCTGCCCGCCACCCTATGGGGGGCCCACAGGCCCGGCGGCACGCGACGCGCCGGGCGTCAGGCCGTCGTGGCGGCCGTCACAGCCTCCCCCGCGGCCTTCGCGGCCTCCTTGACCGCACCGGCCACCGCGCCCGCGACCTTCTCGTTGAAGACGCTGGGGATGATGTAGTTCGCGTTGCGCTCGTCGTCGAGGACGACGTCCGCCAGGGCACCGGCCGCGGCCAGCATCATGTCCGTGTTCACCGTACGGGACTGGGCGTCCAGCAGGCCGCGGAAGACGCCCGGGAAGACCAGCACGTTGTTGATCTGGTTCGGGAAGTCGGAGCGGCCGGTGGCCACGACGGAGGCGGTCTGCCGCGCGATCGCGGGGTCCACCTCGGGGTCCGGGTTGGCGAGTGCGAACACGATCGCGCCCTTGGCCATCTTGGCCACGTCGTCGCCGTCGAGGACATTGGGCGCCGAGACGCCGATGAACACGTCGGCGCCGACGATGGCCTCCTTGAGGGTGCCGGTCTCGCCCTCCGGGTTGGTGTTGTCGGCGATCCAGCGCAGCGGTGAGTCGGGATCGGCGTCGACGAGGTCCTTACGGCCCGCGTGCACCACGCCGTGGATGTCGGCGACGACGGCGTGCCGGACGCCGGCCGCGATCAGCAGCTTGAGAATGGCCGTGCCGGCGGCGCCGGCGCCGGACATCACGACCCGGACGTCCTCGGTCTTCTTGCCCACCACGCGCAGCGCGTTGGTCAGCGCGGCGAGCACCACGATGGCGGTGCCGTGCTGGTCGTCGTGGAAGACCGGGATGTCCAGGGCCTCGCGCAGCCGGGCCTCGATCTCGAAGCAGCGGGGCGCGGAGATGTCCTCCAGGTTGATGCCCGCGAAGCCGGGGGCGATGGCCTTGACGATCTCCACGATGGCGTCGGTGTCCTGGGTGTCCAGGCACAGCGGCCAGGCGTCGATGCCGGCGAAGCGCTTGAAGAGGGCCGCCTTGCCCTCCATGACGGGCAGCGCGGCCTTGGGGCCGATGTTGCCCAGGCCCAGCACGGCGGAGCCGTCGGTGACGACCGCGACGCTGTTGCGCTTGATGGTCAGGCGGCGGGCGTCGTCGGGGTTGTTGGCGATGGCCTGGCAGACCCGGGCGACGCCGGGGGTGTAGACCATGGACAGGTCGTCACGGTTGCGGATCGGGTGCTTGGACTGCATCTCGATCTTGCCGCCGAGGTGCATCAGGAACGTACGGTCGGAGACCTTGCCGAGCGCGACGCCCTCGATGCCGCGCAGCTTTTCGACGATCTCGTCCGCGTGGGCGGTGGAGGTCGCGGCGATGGTGACATCGATACGGAGCTTTTCGTGGCCGGAGGCGGTCACGTCGAGGCCGGTGACGGAGCCGCCCGAGGACTCCACGGCCGTGGTGAGCTGGCTGACCGCCGTACCGCTCGCGGGGACCTCCAGCCGCACCGTCATCGAATACGAGACGCTAGGCGCCGTTGCCATGGCCGACTTCCTCTGCTTTCCCTTGTTTCTCTCTGCGCGCCGCTCCGGGGTCCGCGAGGGGACCGGGCCGGAGCGCGAGGACCGATCGTCCCACCTACCAGCCGGTACACGGTAACCAGCCCCCGTTTCCGGAAAGGTTCTTCCACATTACGAGAGAACATCGGCGGGCGGAAGACCCGGCCGTCAACCGCGGATGAACGGTGCGCGAACGGCGGCGCGGCCGCGTACGAACGGCGACGGGCGCCTTCCGAAATGCTCGGAAGGCGCCCGTCGGGGTGCTTCAATGACACCGACCCGCCATGCTCGCCTCGCGGCAAGTGGTCGCTCGTAGCGACTATGGTTGGGCCCGGGGGCTTGGATCGGGCCGGTGCCACCATCAAGGCTAACAAACCATCCCTGGAAGCGAATCCCGTCCCGCCACCTTCTTTCCCGGCGGCGCGGGGACTCCCCCCGCACGGCCCTGCGGGACTCCCCCGCCCGGCCCCGCGGAGTATCCGCCGTTCAGTCCCTCAGCAGGTCCGGCACCCCGTCCTCGTCCGGCTCGTCCCGCGCGCCGGACAGTACGGTCAGCTGCTGGGTGGCCCGGGTCAGCGCCACGTACAGCACCCGCAGCCCGGCCGGCGACTCGTCGGCGATCTCGGCGGGCGAGACCACCAGCGTCGCGTCGTACTCCAGGCCCTTGGCCTCCAGCGAGCCCAGCGCCACCACCCGGTCGCCCAGGTCCGCCAGCCAGCGGCGGGCCTCCGCGCGGCGGTCCATCGCCACCACGACGCCGACCGTGCCGTCCACCTCGTCGAGCAGCAGCCGGGCCGCGTCCCGTACGGAACCGGCCAGGTCGGCGTCGTCGGCGACCACGAAGCGCGGGGTCAGGCCCGTGGAGCGGACCGCCTCCGGCGCCGTCATGCCCGGCATCGCCAGCGCCAGCACGCGCGCCGCCAGCTCCGCGATCTCCGCCGGGTTGCGGTAGTTGACGGTGAGGGTGAAGCGGCGGCGGGGGCGGGTGCCCAGCGCCTCGTCGCGGGCGGCGGCGGCCTCGTCCGGGTCGGACCAGGACGACTGCGCCGGGTCGCCGACCACCGTCCAGGTCGCGTGCCGGCCGCGGCGGCCGACCATCCGCCACTGCATGGGCGTCAGGTCCTGCGCCTCGTCGACGATGACGTGGGCGTAGTCCGTGCGCTCCTCCTCCAGGCGCTCGCGGCGGCTGCGCCCGCCGCCGGACATCCGGTCGGCGTACGTGCTCAGCTCCTCCAGACCGGTGAGCTGGTCCAGCGGGTCGGCCTCGCGCGGCTTCACGGGCCGGGCGGGCGTGCCGAGGATCTGCTGGAGCTCGTCCAGCAGCGCCACGTCGTGCACCGACAGCGGCCCCTGGCCCTTGGCGTCCAGGCGGCCCAGGGAGCGGGCCAGCCGGCGCGCCTCGCGCTGGTTGAGCACCCGGCGCGACCAGCGGGCCAGCCGTCGTTCGTCGGCCATGGCGGCCAGGACGCCGCGCGGTGTCAGCTCCGGCCACCAGGCGTCCAGGAAGTCCTGGAAGGCGTCCTCGGTGATGATGTCGTCGTCGAACGCCTGGCGGGCCTCGGCGGCCAGTTCGGGGTCCGTGTAGCGCTTGGGGCCGCCGGACTTCGACCACAGGGCGTCCAGGATGAGGCGGCGGGCGCGCGGGCGCAGCAGGTTGACGGGCGCGGTGCCGCCGAGGGCGGACTGCCGGATGCGGTGCAGCTCGTTGGCGTCCAGTTCGATACGGGCGCCGAAGACGACCACCCGCAGCCGGTCCGGCGGGCCCGCGGGGGTCGCCGTCTCCTCGTCCTCCTCGCCGAAGGCGAGCTGGCCGTCGGCCGGCGCGGTGCCGGCGGCCCCCGCGGACGCCGTCCCGGCCAGTTCCAGGGCCCCGCGCGCCGCCTTGCGCAGCAGTTTCTGCATCCGGCTGGAACCCTTGATGCGGGCCACGGCCGGGGAGTCGTACGCGGTGGCCTCCGCACCGTCCACCAAGGAGCCCAGCGCCCGGATGGCGACCTGGCCCTCTTCACCGAGGGACGGCAGGACGCCTTCGGTGTACGCGACGAGCAGCGGCGTCGGGGAGACGATGAGGATGCCGCCCGCGTAGCGGCGGCGGTCCTGGTAGAGGAGGTAGGCGGCGCGGTGCAGCGCCACCGCGGTCTTGCCGGTGCCGGGGCCGCCCTCGACCTCCGTGACGGAGGCGGCGGGGGCCCGGATGACCATGTCCTGCTCGGCCTGGATGGAGGCGACGATGTCGCGCATCGTGTGGCTGCGGGCCCGGCCCAGCGCGGCCATCAGCGCGCCGTCGCCGACCGCGGGCAGCTCCGCGCCGTTCAGCGTCGCGGTGATCTCCGGACGCATCAGGTCGTCCTCGACGCCGAGGACGCGGCGGCCCTTGGAGCGGATGACCCGGCGGCGTACGACACGGCCGGGAGCGACCGGGGTGGCCCGGTAGAAGGGGGCGGCGGCGGGCGCGCGCCAGTCGATGACCAGCGGGCTGTAGTCGGCGTCCAGCACGCCGAGGCGGCCGATGTGCAGGGTCTCGGCGATCTCGGCGCGGCCGTCGGCGATCGCGCCGTCGGCGGGCTCGACCGAGGTGTACGCGCCGTCCGGGCCCTTCTTGCCATCCTTGCCGAGGAGCAGGTCGATCCGGCCGAAGAGGAAGTCCTCGTATTCGGAGTTGAGCCGGTTCAGGTGGGCGCCGGCCTGGAAGACCTGGGCGTCCCGCTCGGCGAGCGCGCCGGGCGTGCCGACCTGGCCGCGTTTGGCGGCGTCGTCCATGAGGAACTCGGCCTCGTGGATCTTCTCCTCAAGACGCTGGTAGACGCGGTCGAGGTGTTCCTGTTCGGACGCGATCTCGCGGTCGCGGATGCTGTCCGGCAGGGCGTCGTCGACGGAGTCCGGCGCGTGCGTGGCATTCTGCGCGGCCACCCAGGCCCCCTTCTTCTGTGCGTAGGGCAGCCGTCAACCGTACGCGAACCGGGCACCGGGCGCACCTGACCCAAAGGACGAAATCACCACCGGGCGGGACCAAACCGGGCAGCCCGGGTGGCCTTTGCGCACGGAATCAGCGGCTCCGTTCTGTTATGGGGGCAGGGGTGGGCCCTGGTCCGGGAGGAAAGAGGAAAGGGGCCGGGAGGCGGGGCCGCAGGCTCCGCGCGGGCGGCGGCCGGTGGCGCGTGGCCGGTCAGACCTTGATCTGGGCCAGCCGCCTGCCGTCCAGGGTGCGGACTTCGAAGCGGTCGATGTTGGAGCGGTTCATGGCCGAGCCGCCGTGGGTGTAGAGGGGTTCCTTGTTCCACTTGGCGGCGCCGTCCTTGAGGCCGTAGCCGCCCGGGGGCACCGCCCAGGTCGTCACGGTCTGCTCGGCGCCGCTCTTGCCGACCGCGACCAGGTCGCAGGTCAGGGGGCCGCGGACGTTGCCCAGCCGGAGGGCGACGTGGGTGCCCCAGGGCTTGCGCTCCATGGAGACGCTGGCGGCGACCTTGGTCACCGGGTCGACGGTGCCGGCCTTCTCGCCGTGCTCGTACATCGTGCGGGCGTAGCTCGCCAGGTGCTCGGGGCTCTCCTCGGCGCCTTGCGAGGTCAGCGCGTACGTGGCGAGGGGGCCGCCGGCGACGAGCACCGCGGCGGCGGCGACCAGGTACAGGCGGCGCCGCCGCCGGACCCGGCGGGCCGCGCCGGCCTCGGCCAGCAGCCCCTCCAGGACGGCGGGGCCGGGGACCGCGACGACCGCCTCCGCGTCCGGCGCGGACTCCCTGACCTCGGCGAGCAGGGGCGGCAGGTCCATCAGATCGTCCAGTTCGGCGGCGCACCGGTCGCAGCCGGCCAGGTGCTCCTCGAAGCGGGCCGCCTCGGCGTCGTCCAGGACGCCCAGCGCGTAGGCGCCGACGTCGGTGTGTTCCACGGGTTCGCTGGGCCGCGTCACGCCGTCACTCCTCGTTCTTCGAGCGAGAGCTTCAGGGAGCGCAGCGCGTAGAAGACACGGGACCGCACGGTCCCGGCCGGCACGTGCAGCACCTCGGCCGCCTCGCTGACGGTACGTCCCTTGAAATAGGTCTCTATCAGGGCCTCTCGGTGGGCTTGGCTGAGGTCGCCGAGCGCTTCGGTGATCGTCATCAGGCGCAGGGCCCGGTCGATCTCGTCGGCGGCCGGCATCGATTCCAAGGGGGCGGCGTCGACCTCCTGGGGCCGGGCCTGACGGCTGCGGTGGCTGTCGATGACGATGCGCCGGGCGACGGTCACCAGCCAGGGGCGGATGGAGCCGGTCGCGTGCTGGAGCCGGTCGGCGTTGCGCCAGGCCCGCAGCAGGGTCTCCTGCACCACGTCCTCCGCCCGGTGCCGGTCGCCGGCCACCAGGCGCAGCACGAAGGCGAGCAGCGGGCCGGCGTGCTCCTCGTAGAGGGCCCGCATCAGCTCCTCGTCCGGCGCCGTACTGTCTGCCACGACGGCATCCTTGCGCACGCCAACTCCCGGGTCGATAGCGCGGATCGGACAATCGCTGCGCATGCGTATCAGCACCCGCGTGCGTCGCCGGTGTCACAGCAGTCGCCATCCGCACCGTCGTTCACCTCGTCCCGCCGCCCACGGCTGGGCTCGCGCATGTCCGGCCTCCTCGTCTCGCATCCCGTACCGGGCCAGGCCCGTTCAGCCAGCAGTACGGGTACGGAGGGGCGCCGACTCAGTTCCGTACGGGCGGATTCGGTGCGGGGTGAAGGGGTTGCGCGCACGGGCCGCCGCGCGCCCGTACGCGGACCCGTGCGGACCGCGCTCAGCGGACCCCGGCGACGGGCGCCCCGCCCACCGCCTGCGCCTTCGCTTCCGCAACCGCGCCGTCGGCCCCTCGGGTGGCCCGCCTGCGGTGGCGCGCCACCCGTTCCCGGTTGCCGCACACCTCGCTGGAGCACCACCGGCGCCGCCGGCCGCGCGAGGTGTCCAAATACACCAGCGTGCAGCTCTCGCCCTCGCACTGCCGCAGCCGGCCGCGCTCCGCCGCGTCGGTCAGCATCCCTATGGCGTCCCGCGCGACCGCCGCCAGCAGCCCGGCGCAGTCGGGCGGCCCGGTGAACGCCCGTACCAGGGCGCCGTCCTCGGCGCGTACGGCGCGGGCGGGCGGCACCGCGGCGGTGGCGGCCGCGTTGAGCAGGCGCAGGTCGGCTTCGGCGGCCCGGCCGCGCAGTTCGTCGTGGACGACGCGGCGCAGCAGTTCGCGCAGCATCCGGAAGCGTACGACCCAGCCGCGGTCGACGGCGCCGAGCTGGGCGCTGCCGGGGACGACGCCCGAACCCACCAGCCAGGCCGCCAAGTGTTCGGGACCGGCCAGGCGTTCGGCGGAGCGGCCGGTCGTGGCCATCAGGTCGAGGCAGATCCGCCCGCAGTCGAACCGCAGGTCAAAAGGCGCCGCCATGTGCCCGTCACTCTCTAGGAGACAACCCATGCCCTATCAGAGTGCCCGGCACGGCCCGGGGCCGGAACCCTCGGCACCGCCGCGCGCCACGCCGCACAACATCTATACATCGCATGTATACAGCTGTTGTATAGTCCGGGGCATGTCGGCCAAGACCCTGATCAAGAACCGCGCCAGCCTGTCGCACAAGGTCCGTTACGCGATCAGCCACCCCGATCGCATCGCGCCGTACCTCAAGCGCACCGCCCGGGACGGCTGGCTGCGCCTGAAGCACCCCGACCACATCGCGTACTACCGCGCCGTGATGGCCTCCGACGCCGGCCGCAGCCCGGAGGCGGCGGTCGGCAGCCGCAACCACGAACGCTGGCTGGCGCTGGGCGAGATGCAGTTCGGCTACCTGAAGGAGCACGGCCTGCGGCCGGAGATGCGGATGCTGGACATCGGCTGCGGCAACCTGCGGGCCGGCTGGCGCTTCATCCAGTACCTCGACAGCGGCAACTACTACGGCATCGACATCTCCCCCGACATCCTCGTCTCCGCCAAGAAGACGCTGGTCACCTACGAACTCCAGGACAAGCTGCCGCACCTGACGGTCACGCAGGACCTGACTTTCGACTTCCTGCCGGACGCGCACTTCGACGTGGTGCACGCGCACAGCGTCTTCTCCCACTCGCCGCTGTCCGTCATCGACCAGGGTCTGCGGCACGTCGGCCGCATTCTGGCGCCGGGCGGGTTCTTCGACTTCACCTTCGACCGCACCGAGGGCGCCGAGCACCAGGTACTGCGCGAGGACTTCTACTACCGCACCGAGACGCTGCTCGCGCTGGCCCGCAAGCATGGTCTGGAGGCCAGGTTCATGGAGGACTGGGAGACCCGGCCGCACGGCCAGTCGAAGATCCGGGTGACGAACCCGGCGTAACGGCACGGGCGAGCGTCCGGGCACGGCCTTACGGGACGGGGCCCGGACGCGGGCGTACGAGGCACTACGTCACGCGTCGCCGTACTTGGCCCCGACCCGTGGGTCCAGCGCCAGCCGGTACCCCCGCTTGACCACTGTCTGGATCAGCTTCGGCGCTCCCAGCGCGCTGCGCAGCCGGGCCATCGCCGTTTCCACAGCGTGCTCGTCCCGTCCGGCGCCCGGCAGCGCGCGCAGCAGATCGGCGCGGGAGACCACCCAGCCGGGCCTGCGGGCCAGCGCGCGCAGCAGCGCCATCCCGGCCGGGGGGACGGGCCGCAGGTCGCCGTCCACCAGAACGGCCTGCCCGCGCAGCTCCAGCCGCCGCCCGGCGATCGTCAACGGGCGCGTACGGTGCGGCAGTTCCTGGCACAGGAGCTGGACGAGCGGGCCGAGCCGGAATCGTTCCGGCTGGTACGTGGTCACCTCGTGGGCCTCCAGCGGCAGCGCGGTGACCGGTCCGACACAGGCGGGCATGACGTCGTGCCGCAGCGCGTTCAGCAGTTCGTCGCGCATGCCGCGCTCTTCCGCACGGCGCAGCAGCGAGCTGGCGGCCGGCGCGCTGGTGAAGGTGATCGCGTCCAGGCCGCGGCCGACCGCCGCGTCCAGCAGCCGGTCGACGGGCCCGATGTCGGCGGGCGGCATCCACCGGTAGACCGGGACGCCGACCACCTCGGCGCCGCCCGCGCGCAGCGACTCGACGAAGCCGGGCAGCGGTTCGCCGTGCAGCTGGATGACCACCCGCCGCCCGCGCACCCCCTCCTCCAGGAGCCGGTCCAGCACCTCCGCCAGCGATTCGGACGCCGGCGACCAGGTCTCCGTCAGCCCGGCGGCGCGGATGGCGCCCTTGACCTTCGGGCCGCGGGCGAGCAGTTCGACCGCGCCGAGCCGGGTGAGCAGCGCCGCGCCGAGTCCCCAGCCCTCCGCGGCCTCGATCCAGCCACGGAAGCCGATCGCGGTGGTCGCGATCACCACGTCGGGCGCCCGGTCGATCAGGTCCTTGGTGGCGGCGAGCAGTTCCGCGTCGTCCGGCAGCGGCACGATGCGCAGCGCGGGGGCGTGCACGACCTGGGCACCGCGCCGTTCGAGCAGCGCGCCCAGCTCCTCGGCGCGGCGGGCCGCGGTCACCCCGACCGTGAACCCGTCCAGCGGCCGGACCTCGGGCCCGGCCGCCCCGGACCGCGCCCGGCCGTCGCGCTGCCGCTCGCCGTCCCCTTCGCCGTGCCGCACGCCGCCGTCCCGCCGCGCGTCGTGCTCGTGCTCGCCCTCGTCCATCGTCCGTCCCTGGCTCGTCCCGGCTCCGGTGCCGCCGGGCACCGGTGGAGATCCGAGCCTGCCAACCGCCGGTGACAGGCTCGCTCCCGCAGTATTTCCCAGCTGTTACGGACCGCTGCCGGCACCCGCCGCCCCGCGCGTCACACCTCGGCGAGCGCGGGCTCGGACGCCTCCGGTGCCCGTACGGGCCCGGTGGGCGCCGCGCGCCTCAGGTATACGGTCCAGGTCACCGCGGAGCACAGCGCGTAACAGCCGAGGAAGGCCACGAACGCCGGGATGCCCGTCCCCGCCGCCTGGAACGCCTCCCGGAAGGCGAGGTTGATGCCCAGCCCGCCGAGCGCGCCGACCGCGCCGATCAGGCCCATCGCCGCGCCGGACAGCCGCCGCCCGTGGGCCGCCGCGGCCGCCCCCGTCAGGCCCTTCGCCAGCGCCTTGGCGTGGAAGATGCCGGGGATCATCTTGTACGTGGACCCGTTGCCGAGCCCGGACAGCGCGAACAGGGCGACGAAGCCGGCGAGGAAGACGGGCAGCGAGTGCCGCGCGGACGCCAGGATCACCACGCCGGTCGCGGCGGCCATCGCCGCGAAGTTCACCAGGGTGATCCGGGCCCCGCCGTACCGGTCCGCCAGCCGGCCGCCCACCGGCCGTACCAGCGAACCGAGCAGCGGCCCGATGAAGGTCAGCGACGCCGCCTGGAGGGGCGTGCGCGCGAACTGGGTCTGGAGGACGAGGCCGAAGGCGAAACCGTAGCCGATGAAGGAGCCGAACGTGCCGAGGTAGAGCAGCGAGACGATCCAGGTGTGCGGGTCGCGGGCGGCCTCCCTGGCCGCGCCGGTGTCGTTGCGCACCGGCCGCAGATTGTCCATGAACAGTGCCGCCAGCACCACGGCGGCCGCGGTCAGCGGCAGGTAGACGGCGAGCAGGAGCCGCGGGTGGGACGCGCCGGCGGTCGCGATGACGAGCAGGCCGAGCAGCTGGACGACGGGCACGCCGAGGTTGCCGCCGCCCGCGTTCAGGCCGAGCGCCCAGCCCTTCTTCCGCAGCGGATAGAAGGAGTTGATGTTCGTCATGGACGAGGCGAAATTGCCGCCGCCGACCCCGGCCAGCGCCGCGACCAGCAGGAAGACGGGATACGGGGTGCCCGGCCGCAGGGCGAACGCCGCGGCGGCGGTGGGCACCAGCAGCAGCGCCACGCTGAACACCGTCCAGTTGCGCCCGCCGAACCGCGCCACCGCGAAGGTGTACGGCACCCGCAGCACGGCCCCCACCAGCGTCGCCACCGCCACCAGGAAGAACTTCCCGGCCGCGTCGATCCCGTACTCCGGCCCCAGGAACAGCACCAGGACCGACCACAGGCTCCACACGGAGAACCCGATGTGCTCGCAGAGGATGGAGAGCACCAGGTTGCGCCGGGCGATCCGCCGCCCGTGCTCCGCCCAGAACGCCGCGTCCTCCGGGTCCCACCGTTCGATCCAGCGGCCCGCTCCCCGCGCGGGGAGATGCGGAGGAGATCCGTCCGTGGCCGTTCCCGTGTCTGTCATCGCGCCTCCCAGCTCGCGGTATGTCGCCGTACCTGGACGCTAGGGAGGGCGCGTTTCCCTTCTGTGGCGGTACGTGACCACCGCGAAACCTTGCTCTCACCGCGCCTGGGAGCGCGCGGTGAGCGGTCCGCACTCCGGCGGCGCACAACCGCCGGAGGTTACGCCAATGCACCCCGCACGCCCCCGACATCACTCGTTAGGGGCAATGGCAGGGGGCGTGGACGCTGGCAGCATCGTCCCCGAAAGCGCTGCGTAATCGCACGAGCACCCTGTGTGTTCGACCGTGCGGCACGGCTAGGCGAGCGGCACGGCTAGGAGAAGGGACCGAACCGATGCGGGAAGCGCCGGAAGCGAACGAGACGGCCGAGTACGAACCACCCGAGCTGGCCGACGCCGGAGACTTCGCCGAGCGGACGCTCGGCTTCCACGGTGAGCTCGCCGACAGCTGGGGCGGCCTGCACAGCACCTTCTGGTGACGCCCGGGTGCGGGCCCGCCGACGCCTCCTGCCATCCCTCCCCGCATTCCCGGCCGGGTGGCGTCGCGGCCCCGCCCCAGACCGGCGGTCCCTGCCCGGGCGTGCACCGCCCGTCCCGGCAGGGGCCGCCCCCACCGAGGCGGCCGGCCGTCCGGCGCCGCGGGCCCAGCCGCCCCGCGGCACACCGGCCGCCACGTCCGGCCCGCCCGTCCCGTCCCCGTATCCACCGAACCGGAGCGCCGCCCCTGTCCCCGCCGAACCAGAACGACCGAACCGGAACGACCGGACCGAACCGACCAACCGCCACACACCCGAACCGCACGCCCAGGGGTGGTAAGTCATCGTGGATCTCTTCATCTTCCCCGACCATCCCGCGACCGATCCGCTGTGCCTGTGTCTGAGGCGCGACCCCACCGTGCGGACGGTGCGCCACCCCTCCGGGCGCCCCTGGATCATGGGGCACTGGGCCGATGACGAGGTCGTGGCGGCCGAGGCCGGACCGGACCGGCTGCTGCTCTTCGGCACCACCTCGGCCGACGCCGGGACCCTGGACCGGCTGCTGCGCCGGCTGCGCGGCCCGGACGACCTGGACAGCCGGGTCCGCGAACTCCCCGGCAGCTTCTTCCTCCTGGCCGCGATGGGCCCGCACATCCGCTGCCAGGGCAGCCTCTCGACGATCCGGCAGGTCCACCACGCGGGCATCAACGGCGTGACGGTCGCGGGCAGTCATCCGCAGGACCTGGCCGCGCTGGCCCGCGAGGCGGCGGCCGCCGGCCTGCCCACCGGCGCGCCCGGCCTCGGCTCGGTCGACGCGGACACCCTGGCGCTGCGGCTGCTCACCCCGTTCCCGCCGTTCCCCCTGGCCCACCGCCCGGCCTGGCGCGCGGTCCACGCCGTGCCTCCCGGCCACTGCCTGACCCTCGGCCCCGACGGCCGGCACGGCATCACGCGCTGGTGGCATCCCCCGCGCCCCGACCTCTGGCTGGAGGACGCCGCCGAGGCCGTACGGGACGCGCTGACCGAGGCGGTACGCGCCCGGGCCCGCCACCCGACGCTCAGCGCCGACCTGTCCGGCGGCATGGACTCCACCAGCCTGTGCTTCCTGGCCGCCCGCGAGGACACCCGGCTGATCACCACGGCCTGGGTGTGCCGCGACGAGGCCAACGACGACAACGTCTGGAGCGAGCGCGGCGCGGCCCTGCTCCGCTCGGCGGAACACCTGCCGCTGCCCCACACCGAAGCGCCCACCTGGTACGCGCCCCCGCGGTCCGCGCACGCCGACCCGGCCGGCCCGCTCGCCGTGGTCCGCGAGAGCGTCCGCCTCGCGCATCAGGCCCGGCTCGTCGCCGCCCGCGGCTCCCGGGTCCACCTGGTCGGCGTCGGCGGCGACGAACTGTTCGCGCCGCGCCCGGTGGCGCTGAACTCCCTCGCCCGTACGGACTTCCGCTCCGCCGCCCGGCGCGCGTGCGCCGCCCGCCGCCTGGGCCGCTGGACGCTCGTCGACACCCTGCGCACGCTGTTCGGCGGCGCCCCGTATCCCCAGTGGCTGGAGTCCTGCGCCGACCGGATCGTGCCCGGTGTGCGGTCCGGCGTCAGCGGCGCCGACTGGGAGGTCGTGCCCAGCATGCCGGCGTGGGCCCATCCGGACGCGGTGGCCACGGTCCGCCGCCTGGTGCGCGAGGCCGCCGCCGGGGAGCCCGAGCCGTTCGCGCCGCTGCGCTCCCAGCACGAGACGCTGCGGGCCGCCGCGCGCGCCGGGGAGATCGTGCGCGGCGCGGCCGCGCTGACCGGCCGGCACGGCGTCGCCTTCGAGGCCCCGTTCCTGGACGACAACGTCATCGAGGCGGCGCTGACCGTCCGCCTCGTGGACCAGGTCGCCGTCGGCTCGTACAAGCCCCTGCTCGGCGCGGCCATGGACGGCATCCTGCCGGACGCGCTGCGCACCCGCGGCACCAAGGGCGAGCACAGCGCCGAGGTCTACGCGGGCCTGCGCCGGCACCGCCGCGCGCTGACCGCGCTCTGCGACGACTCGCGGCTGGCCGGGCTGGGCCTGATCCGCCCCGAGGTGCTGCACACGGCCCTCACCTCGCTCCAGCCCCACTCCCACCTCCTGCAACCCCTCGACCCCACCCTGGCGGCCGAGTACTGGCTGCGCTCCCTCCAGGAGACGCAGGCCCCCGTACCGGACCGTCCCACCGTTCCCGCCGCGGAAGGAGCCTGAGCCCGATGGCGTTCACCCTCGCCCCCCACGTCAGCAGTGTGCGCACCCCCGGAGGGATGGTGCTGCTCAACGCCCGTACGGGCCGCTACTGGCAGATGAACGACACCGGGGCATTCGTCCTGGAGCACCTCCTGGCGGGCGGCACCACCGCGTCGGCCGCCGACGCGCTGCGCAGCCGCCACCCCTCGGCGGCCCACCGGGTGGCCGCGGACGCCGTGGCGCTGCTGGAGTCGCTCCAGTCGGCGAAGCTGGTGACCTGGTGAGCGTGCCCGTCGCCCTGGGCGAGCGCGCGCGGCTGTCCTTCGCGGAGCGCTGCGCCGCCCTCGGCTGCGCGGCCGTGGCCCGCGTCCTGGTGTCCCGTTCGCCGCGTACGCTCTGCCGCGTCCTGGAGGCCGTACGCCGGGGAGCCCGCCCCGCCACCGAGCCGCAGGCCGCCCGCGCCCGGCACGCCGTCGTCACGGTCAGCGTGCGCTGCGCGGGCAACGGCTGTCTCCAGCGCTCCGTGGCCACCGTCCTGTTGTGCCGCCTGCGCGGCCGGTGGCCACAGTGGTGCACGGGCGTGCGGACGGAACCGTTCCGCGCCCATGCGTGGGTGGCGGTGGACGGCCGTCCCGTCGGGGAGCCGGACGACACCCGGCTCTACCGGCCGCTGCTGCGCGTCCCGCGCTGAGCGGCCAGGTCCGGCCGGCGCGGGCGCGGGACGGTCAGCCGGCCGCCCGCGGGGGCGCCATGGAGATGCGGTAGTCGCACAGGACCATGTCGGTCTTCCGGCCCTTCTCGTCCTGGGCCTTTATCGCGGTCCGGCCGCCGTCACGGGGCGCTCCCACCACGACGTCGTCGCCCTTGGCCCAGCAGCCGCCGTCTTCGGTGGGCTTCACCTCGGCGTCCCGGTAGCGCAGGTCGACGACCACGCCCTTACCGCTGGGCAGGCTCACCGGGCGCGTCCGGCCCTGGCCCACGGCGTCCGCCTGCCATGCCTTGCCGGAGTGCACCATGAAGTCCGGGTAGCCGCGGAAGACGCACCCGTTCGCGCCGGTGTTGACCGCCGAGAGGCGGGCCTCCCGGTGCGCGGTGCGGGCCTTCTTCTTCAGTACCGTCACCTTCCACTTCAGGTCCTTGGTCGTACAGTTCGCCTGGAACGCGTCGACACGCGGATCGTCACAGGCGACCAAGCCGCCGCTCAGCACGAGCACGGCCAGAGCCGCCACGGTCAGCGGACGCTTTCGCACGGGGACCCCCAACAGTCCGGCTATGGTTCTTGCCGTCGGTAAGGAGGGGTTCCCGGGCTTATAGGTTGCTTATACGGCAAAAGTTCGGCCATCAGCCCTCCTGCGCCATGACGGCCGCGTCCTCCTCGGGCAGCCACACCGGGCCGTCCGGCCGCCGCAGCCAGCCGCGTCCGGCGGCCAGTTCCCGGCATGCCGTACGCAGCGCGTCCAGGCCCGCGTGGCGCAGGCCGCGCCGCCACACCAGGGATATCGGGGACAGCGGTACGGGGTCGGTGACCGGCCGCAGCACCATCCCCGGCACATCGATGAACTCGACGCTGGCCAGCACCGACCAGCCCTGTTTGCGGACCACCCGCAGGAACTCCGCCTCCCCGTCGATCTCCGGGAACGGCTCCGCCATCGCGATGCCCCGCCCGGCGAAGAGGCGGGCGGCGAGGTCGGTCCACTCGGCGGTGTGCGGGTTCCCGGCGGCGGCGTACAGGGTCTCGCCCGCGAGCGCGGACAGCGGGACGGCGGGGCGGGCCGCCAGGGGGTGACCGGCGTCCAGCAGGACGGCCATCGGCTCGTACCGTACGGGCTGGTGTGCCAGGCGGGACCGCAGTGACGCGGGCAGTCCGGCGAAACGGCCGAAGGAGACGTCCAGCCGCCCGGCGGCGAGTTCGGCCGCCGCTCCGGTCAGGCCGCTGTGGAAGCGCGCGACGAGTTCACAGTCCGGGGCGCGACGGCGGGCCTCCTCCAGGGCGGTGTGCGCCGTGCCGATGGGCACGCCGACATCCACCAGCAGGGGCCGGTCCTCGGGCGGGCGGAAGGCGGCGGCCAGGTCGTCGTGGGCGGCCAGCACCCGGCGCGCGTACGGGAGCAGGCGGGTGCCGTCCTCGGTGAGAGCGACCCGGCGCGTCGTACGGTCGAAGAGGTCCGTGCCCAACTCCTGTTCCAGCCGCCGTATGTCGCGGCTGAGCGCCTGCTGGGCGACGTAGAGGCGGGCGGCGGCGCGGGTGAAGTGCAGTTCGTCGGCGACGGTGGTGAACGCGCGGAGCAGGCGCGGGTCGAGGTCTCGGGGCACGGGCACATCGTGCCACCGGCCGCGCGACCGTGATTGACAACAGGGGTGCGTGAATGCGCGCGGATCAGGTGTTGGACGGGGAACGGGCCGCGCCGCGACCGTAGTCGGGTGATCCTCTTCCTCGCCTCCCGGCCCGTGACCGCCCCGCCCGTCCGCCCCGTCCGCCGTCCGCGCCGCCGCTGCCCCGCAGTGCTCCGGCGCGTCCTCGGGCCGTACGGACGGATCTTCACCGTCCCCGGCGCCCGCGCCTTCACCGCCGCCAACCTGCTCGCCCGGCTGCCGATGGGCATGTTCAGCGTCAGCGCGATCCTGATGATCGCCGGGTCGCGCGGCTCGTACGCGCTGGCCGGGGCGGTCACCGCGACCGGGCTGGCGGCGACGGCGGTGGCCGGGCCGTGGACGGCGCGGCTGGTCGACCGCTACGGGCAGGCCAGGATCGCCGTGCCCGCGACGGCGCTCGCCGTTCTCGGCTCGCTGGCCCTGGTCCTCTGCGTCCACCTGGGCGCGCCGTCCTGGACGCTGTTCGCCGCGTACGCCTGCACCGCGACCACGCCGAACACCGGCGGCATGGCCCGCGCGCGCTGGGCCCACCTCCTGCGGGACGACCCGCGCGCGCTGCACACCGCCAACTCCTTCGAGCAGGCGGCCGACGAGGTGTGCTTCATGCTCGGGCCGGTGCTGGCGGCCTTTCTGTGCACCGCGCTGTTCCCGGAGGCCGGCACGCTGACCGGCGCGGTGCTGCTGCTGAGCGGGGTGCTGCTGTTCGCCGCCCAGCGCCGCACCGAGCCACCGGCCACACCGGCGTCCGACCGGCGCGGCGCCGGGCAGCTCGTCACAGCGCTGCTGCCGCTCCTGCTGACCTTCCTCGCCACCGGCGCGGTCTTCGGCTCGCTGGAGGTCGTCACGATCGGCTTCACGGACGCGCACGGGCAGCGCGCGGTGGCGGGCGCGCTGCTGGCCCTCCAAGCGGCGGGGTCCTGTGCGGCGGGGCTGCTGTACGGGGTACTGCGCCCGGCCGGGCCCGCGGGGCGCCGGTTCCTGCGGTGCGTCGCGGTGATGGCCGCGCTGACGTGGCTGCCCCTTACGGCCGCGGGCGCGGGCGGCGGGCTCCTCCTGGCGGCGGCCCTGCTGCTCGCCGGGATGGCCACCGCGCCGACCATGGTCACCGGCATGGGGCTGATCCAGTCCCGGGTGCCGCAGGGACGGCTGAACGAGGGCATGACATTGGCCGTCACCGCGCTGCTGACCGGCATCGCGGCGGGTTCGGCGGCGGGCGGCTGGGCCGTACAGCACCTGCCGGAAGGGACCGCGGCGGGGTACGGCGTGCCCGCAGCGGCCGCCGCCCTGGCGCTGGCGACGGCCGGCACCGCCCACGCCGTACGGGCCGCCCGGCGTCCGGCATGAACGGCGGAACGGCGAAGGCCCCGCTGCCGGGGCAGCGGGGCCTTCGCCTCACATGGGGTGACGGGTCCGGGGGCCGGGGCCTCCGGTTTCTCCGTCGAGTGGAGATGGCGGGAATCGAACCCGCGTCCAACGGTGCGGAAACAGGGCTTCTCCGAGCGCAGTCCGCTGCGATTTTCTCGGCCCCGGAGATCTCGCGGACAAGTCTCCGACGGGCTCAGTCACTGTGTGATTTCCTCCTAGGTCCCGTGACCGGACCTAGAAGTTTAGTTCCCTAGCTGATGCCAGGATCCGGGTCGGGAACATCCCCGGGCTGACACTTCGCAGGTCGCTACTTAGGCAGCGAGGGCGAAGGAATCGCGCTTGGTGTTGGCGATTATTTTTTGCGACATATGGTTTACGAGATCATTGCCGCTTCCTCGGCTCGCTTCCCCTGCTTCGACATCCGCTGTCGAAACCGATCATCCCCATGTTGTTTTATCAAGGTGGTGCCTGCACCGGCGTGCGGTGCGTAGCCCATCGTACGTGACCAACGCGCGACGATGCCAGCGTATTCCGGCGGCCGGGACCGGCGACGCTCAGGCCCGCTCGCGCCGCTTGGCCGCCGAGATCGCCCGCTGGGCCTCACGGCGATCCTGCTGCTCACGCAGCGTCTGGCGCTTGTCGTACTCCTTCTTGCCCTTGGCGAGCGCGATCTCGACCTTCGCGCGGCCGTTCGTGAAGTACAGCGACAGCGGCACGATCGTGTGGCTGGTCTCCTGCGACTTCGACTCCAGCTTGTCGATCTCCAGGCGGTGCAGCAGCAGCTTGCGCTTGCGCCGCGCGCTGTGGTTGGTCCACGTGCCCTGGGCGTACTCCGGGATGTGCACGTTGTGCAGCCACGCCTCGCCGCGGTCGATCTGCACGAAGCCGTCCACCAGGGACGCCCGGCCCTGACGCAGCGACTTGACCTCGGTGCCGGTCAGCACCAGCCCGCATTCATAGGTGTCCAGGATGAGGTAGTCGTGCCGCGCCTTCTTGTGCTGGGCGATGAGCTTGCGGCCGGACCCGTCGTCCTTCTTGTCCTTCTTCTTGTTCGCCTTAGCCATAGTGGCGCCATTTTCGCACTACGCCCCGCCCCCGAGGCCACTCAATACCGTACGGGCGCGGGCCTGGGCGTCGTCCTCGGCGATCAGGTCCGGGGTGATGCCGCGGTCGTCCACCGTGCGGCCCGAGGGGGTGCGGTAGCGGCCGACGGTCAGCTCGGCGACCGAGCCGTCCGGCTGCCGGCTGGGCAGCTGCACCGAGCCCTTGCCGAAGGTCGGGGTGCCGACCACGACCGCACGGCCGCGGTCCTGGAGCGCCCCGGCGAGGAGTTCGCCGGCGCTCATCGTGCCGCCGTCCACGAGGACCGCGAGGGGGATCTGCGGGTTGCCGCCGCCCTCGGCGTACAGGGCGCGCTGGCTGCCGTGGACGTCGTACGTGGCGACCAGGCCGCCGTCCAGGAAGGCGGAGGCGGCGGTGACCGCCTCGCGCACCAGGCCGCCGGTGTTGCCGCGCAGGTCCAGCAGCACCCCGCCGCGCGGGGAGGCGGCGCGCACCGCCCGGCGGATCTCCTCGCCGGTGCCGCTGCTGAAGGCGCCGACCCTGATGCGGGTGGGGCCGTCCGGGCCGTCGGGGTGGTCGGTGATCACGTTCCGGTCGCTCAGGCGGGCCCGGCGCAGGGTCTCGGCCCACTGCCGCGTGCCGCGGCGCAGCTCCAGCTCGACGCGGCTCCCGGCGCCCGGCGGATGTCCTTCCGCGGCCGCGCCGGCGTTGCCGCGCAGCCGCGCCACCACGTCGGTGACCTGGGCGCCGCGCGAGGCCGCGCCGTCCACGGCGCGCAGCTCGTCACCGGGCCGGATGCCGGCCGCCGCGGCGGGGCCGCCGGGCCGCACCCGGGAGACCAGGACGCGGCCGTCCGCCGCCTGCCGCAGCCACAGGCCGACGCCCACATAGGCGCCGTCCAGCTCCTGCTGGAACTCTTCGTACTCGCGCGCCGAGAACGCCGTCGACCAGCGGTCGCCGCTGCGGCCGACCACCTCGCCCGCCGTGCCGGCACCGGCCGCGGCCGGTCCGGCAGCGTGCCGGTCCGCGCGCTTTTGCCGGTGGACGCTGTCGGCCTCGGCGGCCACCCGCTCCGGTATCCGCCGTTCCTCCGGCCGCCGCCCGCTCTCCTCCCAGGTGCCCGCCGCGGCGCCGGTGGCCAGGACGCTGACGAAGACCAACGTCAGGGCCGCCCCGCGGCGGCTGCGGCGGGGCCGGGCGAACAAACACGGGCCCGTCATGCCGGTGAGTGTAGGCCAGAAAGAAGCGCCGTACGGGGAGTTGACCGTACGGCGCTCTTGGCATACGTCACACCTTGAGGTACTTGCGGAGCGCGAAGAACGCGGCGAGCGCCGGCATCAACAAACCGATCAGCAGCACCAGCGGCAGCACCGCCACGACCGAATCCCAGCCAATGAACTGGATGACCTGGATCCGCGCCGCCAGCCAGTTGTTGATCAGCACCCACTTGCCGCCGACGATCAGCACACAGGCGAACACCGCGCCGAGCAGGCCCGCGATGGCCGCCTCCAGGATGAACGGCATCTGGATGTAGAAGCTCGACGCGCCCACCAGGCGCATGATCCCGGTTTCCCGGCGCCGGCTGAACGCGGACACCCGTACGGTGTTGACGATCAGCATCAGCGCCACCAGCAGCATCAGCGCCATCACCACCAGCGCGGCGATGTTCATGCCGTTGAGCAGGTTGAACAGCGGCTCGACGGTGTCCCGCTGGTCCTGCACCTCCTGCACGCCCGGCCGCTCGGAGAACGCCGACTTGATCACTTCGTACTTCGTGGGGTCCTTGAGCTTGACCCGGAAGGACTCCGGCATCTGGTCCGGGGTGACCAGGCCCGCGATGGGCGTGTCGCCGAACTGCTCCTTGTAGTGCTTGTACGCCTGGTCGCTGGACTCGTGCTGCACGTTCTGCACGATCGGCAGGCGGTCCAGCTCGGCCTTTATGTCGTCCTTCTGCTGCTGGGTGGCGGGACCCTTGGCGCAGTGGGCGCCGGTCTCGCTGTCGTTCTTGTTGCAGAAGAAGATGGAGACATTGACCTTGTCGTACCAATAGCCCTTCATCGTGCTGACCTGGTCGCGCATCAGCAGCGAGGCGCCGAACAGGCCGAGCGAGAGGGCGACGGAGACGATGACCGCGAAGGTCATCGTGAGATTCCGGCGGAGACCGACGCCGATCTCCGACAGGACGAACTGGGCGCGCATGGCGTCCTTTCAGTGCTGGGGGCCGTACACGCTTAGTGCTGGTAGCCGTACACGCCGCGCGACTGGTCGCGTACGAGCCGGCCCTTTTCGAGTTCCATGACCCGCTTGCGCATCTGGTCGACGATCTGCTGGTCGTGGGTGGCCATGACCACGGTCGTACCGGTGCGGTTGATCCGGTCCAGCAGCTTCATGATGCCGACCGAGGTCTGCGGGTCGAGGTTGCCGGTGGGCTCGTCGGCGATGAGCAGCAGCGGGCGGTTGACGAACGCCCGCGCGATGGCGACGCGCTGCTGCTCACCACCGGACAGCTCGCCCGGCATCCGGTCCTCCTTGCCGCCGAGGCCGACGAGGTCGAGGACCTCGGGAACCGTCTTGCGGATCTGGCCGCGCGGCTTGCCGATGACTTCGAGGGCGAAGGCGACGTTCTGCCCCACCGTCTTGTTGGGGAGCAGCCGGAAGTCCTGGAAGACGGTGCCCACCTGGCGCCGCATCTGCGGCACCTTCCAGTTGGAGAGCTTCGCGAGGTCCTTGCCCAGGACGTGCACGGCGCCATGGCTGGCGCGCTCCTCGCGCAGCAGCAGGCGCAGGAAGGTGGACTTGCCGGAGCCCGAGGAGCCCACCAGGAAGACGAACTCGCCGCGCTCGATCTCCAGGGAGACATCCCTGAGGGCGGGGCGGTTCTGCTTCGGATAGGTCTTGGAGACGTTGTCGAATCGGATCACTGATGCACCACGGTCGACCTGGGTAGCGGCACGGGATGCCCCTGTCGTGGCTCCCGTCGGTGAGCGTGACCATACGCGAGTCTCGCGCGAAGGCGCAGTCGCCGTTCGGGGTTGGTGCGTTTATTCACGGCATCTACGGGGACAAACCGAACACATTCCGGCCCGCCGGCCCGGTGGATGCGGCCGAAAAGGCCGGAAGGTGACCGGGGCGCGCCGTTCTGCCGCCGAGCTGGCACAGTGGTAAGGGAACCATCGTGGTTGCCTGCGCGTTGCAGCGGTTGAGGAGGAGGTCGCATGACGTACGACCGGCTGGTGTGCGCCAACTGCGCGGCCCCTGTGAACGAGGGCCGCTGCCCCGTGTGCCGGGCGAGCAGGGAACGGCTGCAGGAGACCGGGCTGTTCGGCCAGGTGACGCCCGCGGCGCTGGTGGCGCTGCTGGTGGCGCTCATCGCGCTTGCCGTACTGGTGCACCAGGCCGCGTGAGCGCGGACCGCCAAGTGCGGGTCCCTTGACGCCTCGTGTGCAGCGCGTCGCTCCGGGTGAGCGGCAGTGCGCGTACCGATGCCGACGAGAACGCCGAAGGGCCCGGAGCGCCGAGTGCGCTCCGGGCCCTTCGTCATGCGCTGCCCCGGGTGCGGGGCGGGGCCTGGTGTCAGGCCGCGGCCGCGCCGCCGCCCTTGTTGATCAGGCGCGGCATCAGGCGGAAGCCGATGCCACCGGCGATCATCGTCGCCGCGCCGACGAGCAGGAAGGTGGTGCCGGAGGCACCGGTCTCCGCCAGCTCGCCGCCCTTGGCCTGCTGCTTCGGCTGGCCGGGCGTGTTGACGATCTGCTCGTTGCCCTCGCCGGGCTGCTCGATGGGCGCGGTGCCCTCGTTGTCCGTACCGGTGCCGGTGCCGTCGTCGCTGCCACCGGTGCTGCCGCCGGAGCTGCCGCCGCTGGTGTCGTCCGAACCGCCGGAGTCGCTGCCGCCGGTCTGGGAGCCGGACTGGCCGCCCGACTGGGTGCCGCCGGTCTGGCTGCCGCCGGACTGCGAACCGCCGGTCTGGGAGCCGCCGGTCTGCGAACCGGACTGGCCGCCGGACTGGGTACCACCGGACTGCGTGCCGCCCGACTGCGTACCACCGGACTGCGTACCGCCGGACTGGGTGCCACCGGACTGCGTGCCGCCCGACTGCGTACCACCGGACTGGGTACCACCGGACTGCGTACCGCCCGACTGCGTACCACCGGACTCCGTGCCGCCCGACTGGGTACCGCCGGACTGGGTACCACCGGACTCCGTACCACCGGACTGCGTACCACCGGACTGCGTACCGCCGGACTGGGTACCACCGGACTCCGTGCCGCCCGACTGCGTACCGCCGGACTGCGTGCCACCGGAGATCAGGGTGCCGCCGGAGGTGTCGCCACCGGTGCTGCCGCTGGAGTCCCCGCCGCCACCCAAGATGTCACCGATGCCGCCGAACAGGCCGCCGGAGCCGGAACCCGCCGTCTGCTCGGTACCAACCGCCGAGGCGGCCCCAGCCGCGGTGAGCGACGCACCGGCCGCGATCACCGCGCCGGCCGCAATGCGCGCTACGCGCAGCCGCGTCTTCTTCGTCATGTGCCTGCTACCCCCAGTAGCTCTACTCGTCTGTGGAGCATCGCTGTTCGGGGCGGCGGCCGACCCGGGTACACGAGTCGCGGCGCCGCCCGGCGGCCGCCGCACTCAGATCCCCGTTCCCGCACACGCCCCGAGACATACGCATGCCGCGTACCACCCTTCCCAGTTCTCACATCATCGTCAAGGTCAAATAAAGGTGCGATGACCGAATTGAGAGGAGTTGCGGGGTCCATGGACGTATGACTGTGACCAAATTGCCACAGAGGTACCGGGCAGCAAAAAACAACTGCCGCCCAAAAAGCGGCAGTTGTTTTTCACCGGATATTCGGACGGCTTTCCGCCGCTCCTTACTTGCCCTGCTCCTGCTGCTTGCGCCAGCGGATACCGGCCTCCAGGAAGCCGTCGATGTCGCCGTCGAGCACGGCCTGCGGATTGCCGACCTCGAACTCGGTACGCAGGTCCTTGACCATTTGGTAGGGGTGCAGGACGTACGAACGCATCTGGTTGCCCCAGGAATTGCCGCCGTCGCCCTTGAGCGCGTCCATCTTGGCCTGCTCCTCCTGGCGGCGGCGTTCGAGCAGCTTCGCCTGGAGGACGTTCATCGCGGTCGCCTTGTTCTGGATCTGCGAGCGCTCGTTCTGGCAGGAGACGACGATGCCGGTCGGGATGTGCGTCAGGCGCACCGCCGAGTCGGTGGTGTTGACGCCCTGGCCGCCGGGGCCGGAGGAGCGGTACACGTCCACCCGCAGGTCGGACTCGTCGATGTCGATGTGGTCGGTCTGCTCGACCACCGGCAGCACCTCGACGCCCGCGAAGGACGTCTGGCGGCGGCCCTGGTTGTCGAAGGGCGAGATGCGCACGAGGCGGTGGGTGCCCTGCTCGACGGAGAGCGTGCCGTAGGCGTACGGCACCTGGACGGCGAAGGTGGTCGACTTGATGCCGGCCTCTTCGGCGTAGGAGGTCTCGTACAGCTCGGTCTTGTAGCCGTGCCGCTCGGCCCAGCGCAGGTACATGCGCTGGAGCTTCTCGGCGAAGTCGGCGGCGTCCACGCCGCCGGCCTCGGCGCGGATGTTGACGACGGCCTCGCGGGAGTCGTACTCGCCGGACAGGAGGGTGCGCACCTCCAGCTCGTCGACCGCCTTGCGGACGTCGGCCAGCTCGCCCTCGGCCTCGGCGCGGGCCTCCTCGTCGCCCTCGGCCTCGGCGAGCTCGAAGAGCACCCCGAGATCGTCGACCCGGCCGCGCAGCTCCTCGGCCCGGCGCAGCTGGCCCTGGAGGTAGGACAGCCGGCTGGTGATCTTCTGCGCGTTCTCCGGGTCGTCCCACAGGGACGGCGCCGCGGCCTGCTCCTCAAGCGCAGCGATATCGGCCCTCATCTTGTCGAGGTCCAGGACGGCCTCGATCGACCCCATGGTCGAGGAGAGGGACTTCAGCTCTTCGGATACATCGACGACTGCCACGCACACCAGCCTAACGGCTGCCGCCGCATCCATGTCCCGACCCTCGCGCGGCGTCCCGGGCGGGGGCGCGTGGCCGCAGGTGGGGCGGGGTGCGGCGGCGCCGGTACGGGCCGTCCGGTCCCGCGCGGGGGCCGGACGGCCGTCCTCAAGGTGTACGGCCTACGGGCTCAGCGCACGGGCCGGGGGGCCGACGTCTCGGACTGATGCACGCCCGGCTTGGCGTCGCCGGAGTCGCCGTGCTGCGCGGCGAACCACCCGCCGATCCCGGCGGCGGCCACCACCGCAGCGGCGGCCAGGCCCAGCTTGACCCGGCGGCGGCGCACCGCCTCGCGGTGCCGGGCCGACCCGGCCCGGCGCTCGCCCGCGGCGCGCGGCGCGCGGGCCGTGCCGTGGGCGCCGCCCGCCAGCTCGTCCGGGCCGGGGACGCGCATGCTCGTGTGGGTCTCGCGGTTCGAGTCGGGGGCGGCGGAGCCGTGTACGAGCGGTACGGCGCCGCGCGGCCGGGTGCCGCCCGGGGCGACCGGCGGGTAGAGGGCTTCCTCGTACGGGCCGGAGGCGGTCGCCGCGCCGGACGCGTACGGTCCGGTGGCGCCCTCCCCGGACTCCTGCCCGGTCTGCTCGGACGTTTCGTCGTCCGGCTCGTCGATGTCCAGCGGCGGGTGGCCCGCCAGGCCCGGCAGGATCTCGCGCAGCCGGGAGGCCAGTTCGGAGGCGCGCAGCCGGGAGGCGGGCGCCTTGGCCAGGCACTGCAGGAGCAGCTGCCACAGCTCGTCCGGGATGCCGGGCAGCGGCGCCACGGACTCGGTGACGTGGCGGCGCAGCACCGCGCCGGGGTGGCCGCCGCCGAACGGCGTGAAGCCCGCGAGCAGCTCGTAGAGGACCGTGGCGAGCGCGTACACGTCGACGGACGCGCGCGGCGGCAGGCCCTCGATGATCTCGGGGGCGAGGTAGTCGGGGGTGCCGATCACCTTGGCCGAGCGCGGCCCGCCGGCCGGGGCCTGGTGGAGGCGCGGCGCGTCGACGAGGCGGGCGATGCCGAAGTCGGTGAGCAGCGCGGGGTGGGCGCCGCCGGGGCCGAGCGGGCCCTGCATGTCCAGCAGGACGTTCTCCGGCTTGACGTCGCGGTGCACGATGCCCGCCTTGTGGGCGGCGGCGAGGCCGTCGGCCACGTCGGCGACGATGGCGACGGCGGCCTCGGGGGCGAGCCGGCGCTCCCGCTCCAGGCGGGTGCGCAGGTCCGTGCCCCGTACGAGGTCCATGACCAGGGCGAGGTCGTTGCCGTCGACCACCAGGTCGCGCACGGCGACGACGTGCGGGTGCTCCAGGCCGAGCAGCGCCGCCCGCTCCTGCACGAAGCGGCCGACCAGCTCCTGGTCGGCGGCGAGGTCCTCGCGCAGCAGCTTGATGGCGACGGGCCCCTCGGGTCCGTCGCCCAGCCATACCGTGCCGGCGCTGCCGCGACCAAGGATCTGGTGGGTGGTGTACCGGCTGCCGATCTTCCGTGCCAAGACTGCTCCGACGTGTCGGGCCCGCTGAGCGTCCTCAGGGGGCTGAAGGTGGCGTCAAAGCTACGCGGGTCGCAGGGGGTTGCGTGCCCAGGATCGCCCGGGGCGGCACTTCTGTGGGGGAAATCGCCCTTTGGAAGTCGACAAATCTCCTTGGTCGCGCGCCGTGCGCGGCGGGCCGCCACCCGGGCGTGCGCCGGAGCCGTCCGTACGGCCCGGCGCGCAGCCGTCACTTGAAC
The DNA here is from genome assembly GCF_001279365.1 of Streptomyces sp. NRRL F-5755. Classification (NCBI taxonomy): domain Bacteria; kingdom Bacillati; phylum Actinomycetota; class Actinomycetes; order Kitasatosporales; family Streptomycetaceae; genus Streptomyces; species Streptomyces sp. NRRL F-5755. The sequence continues at coordinate 29,283 of NZ_LGCW01000271.1, forward strand.
CAGTTGCCGATGTCCCTGACGAAGTCCCGGACGCCGCCGATGACGTCGCCGATCTGTTCGAAGTAACCCTTGGTGGTGCCGATCCACTCCTGGAGCGGGGAGAACTCCCAGACCGCCCAGCCGCCGACGAAGAGGATCACCAGCACGAACAGACAGCCCTTGAGGCAGCCCAGGCCCGGGATGCGCATCGGGTTGGCGCTGCGCCGGCGCGGCTCGCGGGGCGGGCGGGGCTCCCGCTCGCGGGGCGGCTCGGGCTCGTGGCGCCGGGGCGGCGGCTGCTGGCGGCGCGGCGCCTGCTGCGGCTGGCGCTGCGGGGGCTGGTAGGGCGCCGGGGCCTGCTGCTGATACGGCGCGGGGGCCTGCTGCTGGTACGGCTCCTGGTAGCGCGGGGGCTGCTGCTGGGGGCGCTGCGGCGGCTGCGCGGGCTGCCGCTGCGGGCGGCGGCGCAGCGGGTCCTCGCCCGGGTCCAGGTACTGCGTCTGCTCGTTGCGGTCCCGGGCGGCCCGCATCTGGGACTCCCAGGGATGCGGTCCGTCGGCCTGCTGACCACCGGGCGGGCCGGGCGGTACGGGAGGCATCGCGCGGGTCGGATCGGCGCCGCCCTGGCCGTTGCCGAAGCCCTGGCCCTGGCCGCCGGAGCCCGAGGCGAGCACCTGGGTCGGGTCGGCGTCGGGGCCGCCGCCCTGGCCGCCGGCGGACGGCAGTACGGCGGTCGCCGCGGCCGGGTCGTACGCGCCCGCGCCGCCGGTGGACGGCAGCACCTGGGTGGGGTCGGCGTCGCCGGAGCCGTCCGCGCCGGTGCCGGGCACCGTGGCGGGGGACGGGTCGGGCGCGAGCAGGGCGGCGACACCGAGCGCGGCCTCGGCCTGGGCGGGGGTGGCGTGCACGCCGACGCCCGCGGCGACCGTGCGCAGCGCGCGGGCCAGGTTCTCGGCGCTGGGCCGCTCGCCCGGCTCCTTGCGCAGGCAGCGCTCGATGACCGTCCACAGCGGCTCGGGGACGGTGGACGGGCGGCGCGGCTCCTCGCTGAGGTGGCGGTGCAGGACTTCGAGCGCGCTGGCGCCGCCGAACGGCGGGCGGCCGGTGACCAGCTCGTACAGCAGGATGCCGGCGCCGTAGATGTCCACGGCGGAGGTCTGCGGGCGGCCCTCGGCGGACTCGGGCGCCACATAGGCGGGGGTGCCGACGAACTCGTGGGTGCGGGTCAGTCCCGGCGAGTCCGCGAGGCGGGCGATGCCGAAGTCGGTGAGCATCGGGTGCAGCTCGGCGGTGTCGCCCTCGCCGGTGCCCTTGAGCAGGACGTTGGCGGGCTTCAGGTCGCGGTGCACCACGCCGTCGGCGTGGCTGGCGGCCAGCGCGTCGGCGATCTGGGCGGTCAGCAGGGACGCGGCGACGGGGCTGAAGGGGCCGTTGTCGCGGAGGTGGCGGTGCAGGTCGGGGCCGTCGATCAGGTCCATGACCAGCGCCAGCAGATCGCCCTCGACGACCAGGTCGCGGGTGCGCACGATGTTCGGGTGGGTCAGCCGCAGCAGGACCGAGCGCTCCCGCAGGAAGCGCATGACCACGTCCGCGTCGTGCGCCAGCTCCTCCTTGAGGACCTTGATCGCGACCGTCTCGCCCGGCTCGCCGGCCACCGCGGCCTCGGCGCCCGCCGTCTCTCTCTGCCGGGCACGCCAGACAGTGCCCGTGGCACCGCGTCCCAGCGGCTCCTCAAGCAGGTACTTGCTGCCTACCGGCCGCACGTGCGCTCCCTGGTGGTGGTCGATCCTTGCCGGGCCCGGTGGGTCGCCGCGGCCCGTCGCCCCACTGTAGTGCCGCCGTACCGGCCGTACGCCGGGACGATCGGGCGGGGCTTGCAGGAAAGACGCGCATTCAGGACAGATGGTTGCCGGCGGTTCCGGATCGATGTCCACGTCAGGCCGAACAGCGAGCACCGATGATCGAAAATTGGACTTTCGCAGGGCACGATCAGGTGGTTTTGCGTCCGGTGCCGACCAATCAAGATCACTGAGTGATGGTCGGCGGGCGTGTTGTCAGTGGCAGGTGCGAGGATGCACCCAGCACGGGAGCGGTGGGGGTGCGGGGCCCCCGTCGCGCGCGTGCGGCGCGGGAGCCCGGTGCTCCCCGCGTCGGGACTTGTACGTGCCGAAGTGCCCGGGTGCGGTGGGGGAGGTCACGGGGCCCCCGCCGAACGGTCCGGGCGGAAGGGACCGTTGACGGCGATGCAGATCCGGCTGACCGTCCTCGCGCCGCGCAGCGGCCACCCCACGCGGGCCTGTGACGTCCTCGTCACGGCCCCCGCCGGGACGGCGCTCGCCACGGTCGCGAGCGGCCTCGCGGCGGCCGTCGCCGGGTCCGGCGCGGACATCGGCGCCTCCGGCAGCGGCAGCAGCGGCAAGGGCGGCGGCGCTGCGGGCGCCGCGGGCGGCCCCGTCGTGCTGTACGCCGGCACCGACCGCCTGGACCCGCAGCGCGCCGCGGTCGGCGAACCCCCGCTGATAGACGGCGCGGTGCTCTCGCTCGGCGCCCCCGGCCCCGCCCCCGCGCACGGCCTGCCGCACGGCGCCCCCCGGCTGCGGGTCGTCTCCGGGCCCGACGCCGGCGGCGTCCACCTCCTGCACGGCCAGGGCGGCGCGATCCGCGTCGGCCGCTCGGCGCAGGCCGATGTGCCCCTCGACGACCCGGACGTCTCCCGGCTGCACTGCGCGGTGACGGTCGAACCGGACGGCTCGGTGCTGGTCGCCGACCTCCGGTCGACCAACGGCACGGCCGTCGGCGGCGCCGAGGTCGGCGAGCGCCCGGTGCCGCTGCCGCCCGGCGCGCTGCTGCGCATCGGCGAGTCCGCGCTGCGTCTGACGCCCGCCCCGGCCGAGCCCGACCCGGCCCTGGTGTGCGCGCCCGACGGCGAGGGCCGGCTGCGCGTCTCCCAGCCGGAGGACGCCCCGGGGGCCGGCGGCGGTCCCCTCCGCCCCGGCGTCCCCGCCGCCCGGTCCGGCGCCCCGCGTCCCGCGTCACCGGACCACCGCTCCCCCGCCGCGCCCCCGGCCGCCCCGGAGGCCGCGGGCCCGTATGCCGCCCCGTACGGTGCCGGGCATCCGCGGGAGGAGCTGCCCGCTTCGTACGACAGCCCGGGGCGCCGGGGCACCCCCCTGCGCGGCACCCCGTATCCCGGCAGCCCCCAGGAGCGGTACGAGCCGTACGGCGACGGGCAGACCCACGGCGGCCGGCAGGGCCTCGCCCCCGCCGGCCTGCGCGAAGGCCCACCCGGAGGCCCGCACGAAGGCCCGGACGGCGGTCCCCTCGAAGACCCCCCCGACGATCCGCGCGAAGACCCGCGCAAGGCCGCGCGCCGGGGCGGCCTCGGTGCCTGGGCGCGGCGGCTGACCGGCGCCCGGCCCGCCGCCGAGCACCCCGGGCAGGCGCCCGCCCCCGCGCCGACGGTCTGGGAAGAACAGCAGCGGCAGTCCCGGGAGGCCGCCGGAGCCCCGGCGGACGAGACGTACCGGCCCGCGGCCGAGCGGCTGAGCCCGGAGGCGGCGGACGAGCGCTGGCCCGACCCGGCGACGATCCTGCTGACCGCGCTCGGTCCGGGACCCCGGCTGTGGGAGCGCGGTCCGGACCACCCCGACGCGCTCACCGTCCGGCTCGGCACGGCCCCGCAGGACGGCGGCCGGTCCGCGGCGCCCGTGACCGTCGAGCTGCGCAAGGCGGGCGCCCTGGGGCTGGCCGGGCCGCGTACCCGGCTCGGCGGCCTGGCCCGCGCCGCCGTGGCCCAGCTCGCCGCGCTGCACTCCCCCGCCACCCTCGAAATCGTGCTTTTGAGCACCGACCGCGCCCGCTCCCTCGAAGACCGGCTGGCCGACTGGTCCTGGCTGGGCTGGCTCCCCCAGGTGCGCCCGGCCCACTCCCAGGACTGCCGGCTGCTGCTCGCCTACGACAAGGAGCAGGCCGCCGCGCGTACGGCCGAGCTGGCGCGCCGCCTCGACGACGGCCCGCTGGGCCCGCAGTGGGCCGCCGCCGAGCGGTCCGCCGTGGCCTCCGCCGCCGCCCGCTACAACGGCCCGTACACCCTCCTGATCGTGGACGGCGACCCCGGCTCCCCGGCGCTGCGCGAAACGACCGCCCGGCTCGCGGCGAGCGGCCCGGCGGCCGGCATCCATGTGCTGTGCCTGGCCGAGACCCCGGCCGCCACCCCCGCCTTCCCGCTCGCCTCGACGTACGAGGCGGCCCGCGCGGCGTCGCCCGCCTTCGGCGAGTGCGGCGCGGTCGCCGTGCTGAGCGGCGACGTCGCCACGGCGCTGCGCGTCGTCCAGCCCGGCACGGGCCCGAACGGCACCGTCGCCGCGGTCGACGCGGTCTCCGGCGCCTGGGCCGAGCGGTTCGCGCGTGCCTTGGCGCCGCTGCGCGAGGCCGACACGGGCACCGGCCTCGGGGGGCGCCCGGCGCGCAGCGCGGCCGTCCCCCTGCCGGACGCCTCCCGGCTGCTGGACGAGCTGGGCCTGGCGCGGGCCACCCCGGCCTCGCTGATGGCCCGCTGGGCCGCCGCCTCCGACACCGGCCGGTCGGGCGCCGCTTCGGACACCGGCCTGCCGGGGGCCGCCGCCGTGCTCGGCGCGGGCCCGCACGGCCCGGTCTGCACCGATCTCGCCGCCGACGCCTGCCATCTGCTGGTGACCGGCGGCCCGGGCAGCGGCAAGACGGAGCTGCTGCGCTCCCTGGCCGCCTCGCTCGCCGCCGCCGACCGCCCGGACCTGCTCTCCCTGGTCCTGGTGGACGGCGCGGGCCCGGAGCGCGGCGAAGGTCTGCGGCTGTGCACGGACCTGCCGCATGTGACCACCCATCTGACGGCCTCCGACCCGGTGCGTATGCGGCAGTTCGCGCAGGCGCTCAGCTCCGAGCTCAAGCGCCGCGCCGAGACCCTGGCCGGCACGGACTTCGCCGAGTGGCGCGCCGCCCACCTGCCGGCGCCGCGCACCCCGGCCCCCCGCCGCTCGCCCGAGGCCGCGTCCGGCTCTTCCCTGGCCGAGCGGGACGGCTCGTCCACCGGCACGCTGCGGCTGCGCGCGCGCAGTGTCCCCGGGCCCGGCGGCGAGGCACAGGCGGCGCAGACGGCGCCGATGCCCCGGCTGTTCGTGCTGGTCGACGACTTCGACGCGCTGGTCGCCCCCGCCCTCGGCAGTACGGGCCGCCCCGCGGCCGGGTCGGTGGTGCGCGCGCTGGAGGCAGTGGCCCGGGAGGGCGCGGCGCTCGGCGTGCACCTGATAGCGGCCACCGGCCACCCGGACCGTACGAGCGACACGGCCACGGACCGGGCGGCCGGACTGCGGGTGGAGCTGGGCCCGGCGGCGGACGCGGCCGAACCGGTGCCGCCGGGGCGCGGGCGCCTGCACCGCGCGGCGGACTCCTCCGTCACCCCGTTCCAGGCCGGCCGGGTGACCGGGCGGATACCCCGCACGTCCACGCTCCGCCCCACGGTCGTACCGCTGGAATGGGAGCGGATGGGCGACCCGCCGGCCCGCCGCCCGCTGCGCGAGCTGGGCAACGGCCCCACCGACCTGGCGCTGCTGGCCAGCGCCCTGCAGCGGGCCGCCCAGTCCTGCGGCGCGCCCGCCGTACCGCCGCTGCTCTGACCGGGCCGCCCCGGCCGCCGTACGAACCGGTCCGGGCCGCCCGCGGCGCGCCCGCGAGGTGTACGCGAGGGGTAACGGGCCGGTCACGAAAGGCCAGTTGGGGCGGGAGGCGGTATTGCGGGGCCGGTGATCCGGGCGTAGACCTGAGCGCGGCGGGCCGCGCCGCGCCGCGCGTGCGGGGGCCGCCATTCGGCGCTCAAGTGCACCGCACGGGAGGGGCTTACGGGGATGGGCACTTCACGCATACGGCGCGCCGCCGCGCGCATCGCGACACCCGGCAGCACGACCGGCGGCACGCCTGCCGCCCGCACCCGCACCGCGGCGACCACCCGCGCCGCCCTGGCACTCGCCGCCGCGGGCGCGCTGACGCTGACGGCGTGCGGCGGCAACGGCGGCGACGGCGGCAAGAGCGAGGGCAGCAGCGGGCCCAGCGGCGGGACCTCCGTCCAGCTCCCCAAGCTGGACGGCCAGAAGTTGCAGGTCGCGGCGGTGTGGACGGGCCCGGAGCGGGCGAGCTTCCTGAAGGTGCTCGACGAGTTCGAAAAGCGCACCGGCGCCAGCGTCAGCTACGTACCCACCGGTGACGACATGGCCGGCTTCATCGGCTCGAAGGTGGCCGGCGGCGGCCCGCCGGACGTCGCGTTCCCGCCGCAGGTCGGCGTGTTGCGGGAGTTTGCCCGCAAGGGCTGGCTCAAGCCCCTGGGGCCCGACGCCAAGGAGCAGCTCGCCAAGAACTTCTCCCCGGGCTGGCGGGAGCTGGGCTCGTACAAGGGCACCGAGTACGGTGTGTATTACAAGGCCAGCAACAAGTCGCTGATCTGGTACAACACCAAGGCGTTCGAGAACGCGGGGGTGGCCGAGCCGAAGGACTGGGCCGAGTTCCTCAAGACGGCGCAGACCGTCGCGGACTCCGGGGTGGCGCCGGTGTCGGTCGGCGGCGCGGACGGCTGGACGCTGACCGACTGGTTCGAGAACGTCTATCTCTCCCAGTCCGGTCCGGAGAAGTACGACCTGCTGGCCCAGCACAAGATCAAGTGGACCGATCCGTCCGTCACCAAGGCGCTGACCGCGCTCGCCCAGCTCTACGGCAGGCCCGGCCTGCTGACCGGCGGCAACAGCGGCGCGCTGCAGACGCAGTTCCCCACCTCGGTCACCCAGGTCTTCAGCGGCGGCGACCAGCCGAAGAGCGCCATGGTCTCCGCGGGGGACTTCGCCGCCACCAACATCGCGCAGACCAAGGCCAAGGTCGGCGAGGACGCCAAGGTCTTCCCGTTCCCCGCGGTGGGCTCCCGGTCGCCGGTGGTGACCGGCGGCGACGCGGCGGTGGCCCTGAAGGACACCAAGGGCGCGCAGGCGCTGCTCACCTTCCTCGCGTCCACGGACGCCGCGAAGATCTGGGCGCAGGCCGGCGGGTACATCTCGCCCAACAAGGAGCTGGACAAGGCGGCATACGCCAACGACACGATGCGCGAGATCGCCACGGCGCTGATCAAGGCGGGCGACGACTTCCGCTTCGACATGTCCGACCAGGCGCCGGCGAGCTTCGGCGGCAAGCCGGGGCAGGGCGAGTGGAAGGACCTCCAGGACTTCCTGAAGAACCCGAAGGACATCGCGGGCACCCAGAGGAAGCTGGAGCAGGACGCCGCCAAGGCGTACGGCAGCTGACCCGGCACCCTTCGTACGGCCGCGGGCCCCGCCGGCCCGCGGCCGCGCACCGCACGCGGCGGTGCGCACCGCCGCCCACCGCACCGACCGGGGGACCGACATGAACGCTGCGACCGCGGGCGGGCCGGCCGGCCCCGTCCGCCCGGGCACCGGCACGCTGCGCCGGGTCAAGAGTGTGGCGGGCACCCGCCCGTGGGTCGCCGCCGCCTTCCTGCTGCCCGCCCTGGTCCTGCTCGGGGCGCTGGTGGTCTACCCCATCGGCTTCTCGGTCTACCGGAGCCTGTTCGACGCCTCCGGCAACGGCTTCGTGGGGCTGGACAACTACGGCGAGCTGTTCACCGACGAGCGCATCCGGATCGCCCTGAAGAACAACGTCATCTGGGTCGTGGTGGCGCCCACCGTCGCCACGGCGCTGGGCCTGATCTTCGCGGTGCTCACCGAGCGGGTCCGCTGGGGCACCGCCTTCAAGCTGGTCGTCTTCATGCCGATGGCGATCTCCATGCTGGCCGCGGGCATCATCTTCCGGCTGGTGTACGACCAGGACCCGGAGCGCGGCGTCGCCAACGCCGTATGGGTCTCCGTCCACGACACGTTCGCGGAGCCCGCGCCGTATCCGGGCGCCAAGCCGCGGCCCAGCGCCGGGCTGGCGGCGTCCGGCGGCGCGTACACCACCAAGAAGCCGGTGCGCGCGGGCGATCCGGCGAACCTGCCGCTGGTGGCCGTGCAGCCCGGCGACCTGGGCTCCGCGCACCCGGCGACCGCCGCGCGCCCGGAGCCGGGCAAGGTCACCGGCACCGCCTGGCTGGACTTCACCCGCGGTGGCGGCGGCCACCCGAACATCATCGACCGCACCGAGAAGGGCCTGCCGGGCCTGACGGTCGAGGCGGTCAAGGACGGCCGGACCGTGGCGAGTACGACCACGGGGCCGGACGGGCGGTTCTCGCTGCCCGCCGCGGCGGACGGCGCGAAGCTGCGGCTGCCGGCCTCGAACTTCGCCGCCGCGTACAACGGCGTGAACTGGCTCGGCCCGGCCCTGGTGACCCCGGCCATCATCGGCTCGTACATCTGGATGTGGGCGGGCTTCGCGATGGTGCTGATCGCGGCAGGCCTGGCGAGCGTGCCGCGGGAGCTGCTGGAGGCGGCGCGGGTGGACGGCGCCAACGAGTGGCAGGTCTTCCGCCGGGTGACGGTGCCGCTGCTGGCGCCCGTCCTGGTCGTCGTCCTGGTCACGCTGATGATCAACGTGCTGAAGATCTTCGACCTCGTCTACATCATCGCGCCGGGGTCCAGTCTCAAGGACGCCAACGTGCTCGCGCTCCAGCTCTTCCAGTCGTCCTTCGGCACGGACGTGGACCAGGGCCTCGGCAGTGCCATCGCGGTGTTCCTGCTGCTGCTCGTGCTGCCGGTGATGTACGTCAATCTCCGGCGCCTACGGAAGGAGCGGAGCCGATGACGACCGCCGAGGGCGTCGTACGGGCCAGGCAGTCGCTGCCCGCGCGGATCGCGGCCCGCACCGGCGGCGGCGTGCTGCGCGTCGCGCTGGTCCTGATCGGGCTGTTCTGGCTGACGCCGACCGTCGGGCTGCTGCTGTCCTCGCTGCGCTCGCCGCAGGACATCGCCGAGTCCGGCTGGTGGACGGTGTTCACCGAGCCCGCCCAGCTCACCTGGGCGAGTTACAGCGCGCTGCTGGACAACGCCAAGGTGATGGACTCGCTGCTGACCACCGCGCTGATCACCGTCCCGGCGACGGTGCTGGTGGTCGTCATCGGGGCGCTGGCCGGGTACGCGTTCGCCTGGATGGACTTCCCCGGCCGCGACGGGTGGTTCATGGTCGTCGTCGGCCTGCTGGTGGTGCCCGTACAGGTCGCGCTGATCCCCGTGGCCAAGCTGTTCGGCGCGATCGGCCTGTTCGAGACGACGCCCGGGGTGATCCTCTTCCACACCGCCTTCGGGCTGCCCTTCGCGGTGTTCCTGCTGCGCAACTTCTTCGCCGAGATCCCGCGCGAACTGCTGGAGGCGGCCCGGCTGGACGGCGCGAACGAGCTGCGGCTGTTCACCCGGGTGGTGCTGCCGCTGGGCGGTCCCGCCATCGCGTCGCTGGGCATCTTCCAGTTCCTGTGGGTGTGGAACGACCTGCTGGTCGCGCTGATCTTCGCGGACAGCGGCAAACCGCCGATCACGGTCGCGCTCCAGCAGGAGGTACGGCAGTTCGGCAACAACATCGACGTGCTGGCGCCCGGCGCGTTCCTGTCGATGGTGATCCCGCTGGTGGTCTTCTTCGCCTTCCAGCGGCAGTTCGTCTCCGGGGTGATGGCGGGCGCGGTGAAGTGAGGGCCGTCCTACGGGAGGGGTGTGGCGTACGGCAACCGGCGCGGTGACGTAAGGGAACGCTGTGCCGTACGCCACTTTCCGTTCACGTTGCTGCTCCACGCTGGCGGCCACGCCGACGACGCCCCTCGACCGTCTGGAGACGGACCGCACATGACTGCCCGTACCGCAGACCTCAGTGACGGACACCTCCCGCGCCCCGAGCGGCTGTCCGACGTCAAGGGCTGGTTCTTCACCGCCGACCAGCTGCTGTTCGACTGGTTCCTGGCCCGCCAGGAGGAGCGGGACGAGCCGGGCGACCTGCTCGAACTGGGCGCCTACATGGGCAAGAGCGCCATCTTCATGGGCGCGCGGCTGCGCCCCGGCGACCGCTTCACGGTCTGCGACCTGTTCGACTCGCCCGCCGAGGACGCGTCCAACTCCAAGGAGATGGCGAAGTCCTACTCCACGCTGACGCGGCGCGCCTTCGAGGCGAACTACCTGTCTTTCCACGACGAGCTGCCCGAGATCGTGCAGGGGCTCAGTTCCAGTGTCGCGGACCATGTGAAGCCGGGCAGCTGCCGCTTCGCGCACATCGACGCCTCGCACCTGTACGAGCATGTGCACGGCGACATCGTCACGGTGCGCGAGCTGCTCACGCCGCAGGGCATCGTCGTCCTCGACGACTTCCGCGCCGAGCACTGCCCGGGGGTGGCCGCCGCCACCTGGCAGGCCGTCACCGGCCAGGCGCTGCGCCCGGTGTGCATCACCCCGACCAAGTTCTACGGCACATGGGGCGACCCGGCGCCCGTGCAGGCCGCGCTGCTGGCCTGGCTGACCGGCCGGGAGGGGATGTGGCACGAGGTGCAGGAGGTGAACGGCGCGCCGCTGATCCGGCTGAGCGCCAAGGGCGCCGAGGAGCCCGCGCACCCGGTCTCCCGCCACCGTCCGGCGGCCCGGCGCGGCGCGACCCCGGCGGCCCCCGCCACCACGGCCTCCGCCCCGCAGGCCGCCCGCTCCGCCGCGACCCGCCCGGCAGGCCGCCCGCGCCGCAGCCCGGCCCGCCGCCTCGCGGTGAACGTCCTGCCGCCCTTCATCACCAAGGCCGTCGTCGCCGCCCGCCGCCGCTCCGCGGCCCGCTGAGCGGGCCGCTCAGCCGACGACGGCGCCGGGCCCCGTGAGGGTACGCGTCGCACCGTCCTCCTGGGCCAGGGCCCGTTCCGCGGCGCGGGGCGTCGGCGCGGTCCGGCGTTCGCCGGGCGGCAGCTGCGGCAGCAGGTCGTCCTCGCCGAGCAGGACCCGGCGCACCACCCGCTCAGCGGCCAGCCCGTCGTCGTACCGGCAGAAGCGCTCGCGGAAGGCGGCCCGCAGCGAGGCCGCCGGCGGGCCGTCCCAGCGCCCGGAGTGGAAGGCCCCGGCGACGGCCGCCTCGTCCCGCGCGAGCACGCCCGGGGTGTCGCCGGGCTCGCCGGACAGCAGGTCCACGTAGGCGCCGCGGGTGAGCCGGAAGGCGTCCCAGCCGGCGGTGTGCACGACGATCGGCCGGTCCAGGTTGGCGTAGTCGAACAGGACCGGGGAGAAGTCGCTCAGCAGCGCGTCGGCGGCCAGGCACAGGTCCTCGACGTGCGGGTGGCCGGAGACGTCCAGGACCGTGCCCGCTTCCTGGAGGGCGGGCGGCCAGGGGCCGTACGGGCGGGCGCGGACCAGGAGCTGGAAGCGCGGGCCGAGGGCCGCGGCGAGGCGGGCCATGTCCAGGAGTGGGGCGGCATCGCCGGGCAGGTCGTGGTGGGCGGGCGCGTACAGGACCGCGGTCGCGCCGGGCCGGACGCCGAGCGCGGCCCGCACCGCGCGCACGTCGGCGGCGGTGGCGGTGGCGAACCGGTCGTTGCGCGGGAAGCCGCTGGCCAGCGTCTCGTACCCGCTGGGGTGGGCGCGTTGCCAGATCTCCCCTGCGTACTGGTTGGCGGCCAGGCAGAAGTCCCACCGGTCGGCGTGCTCCAGGACGCGGCCGGGTCCCGGTCCGGCGGCCGGGAGGCGGTGGGTGTCCAGGCCGGTGGCCGCCAGCGGGGTGCCGCGGTGGGTCTGGAGGCAGAGCTGTCCGGGGCGCCGGGCCGCGCCGGGGAAGTCCCCGTCGGTGATCAGGTAGGTGGCGCGGGCCAGCAGTTCCCAGTAGCGGCGGGAGCCGACCGTGACGTGGTCCGCGCCCGCCGGGACGGCGTCCCGGGCGTCCTCGTGGACGGCCCAGACGCCGTGCAGCTGCGGCGCGATCTCCTGGGCCTTGCGGTGGATCGCGTACGGGTTGCCGGACACGGCGCGGTTGCCGCCCGCGCCGTACAGCACCAGGTCGGGGTCGAGGGAGGCGTGCCGCCGCAGGCCGTAGTAGCGCCGGCCGGCCGTGCGGGCGGCGGCCCCGCCGCGGTCCCGCAGTTCCCTGGCCAGCTCCCGCCGCAGGTCCCGGGCGCCGTGCAGCGACCGGTACGCGCGGTAGGAGCGCAGCCCCGCCGGGAGCGGCGCCCCGGCCGGGCGGTGGCGCCGGATGCAGCGGCTCGCGGCGCGGAAGAAGGCGGCGCGGTCGGCGGGCAGGATGCGGTCGGGGTCGTCGAGCACGGCCAGCAGCCGTTCGGTCATACGGGCGTGCAGCACGGTCAGCAGCGGCAGCCGGCCGCCGTCCTCCTCCCCCGGCGCCCGCTCCTCGCCTTCGCCGTCGCCCGCCTCCGGCAGCAGCCCGTCGAGCCGGTCGAACAGCTCCTCGTAGCGCTCGACGGCGACCAGATGGTGGGGTCCCGGGGTGGTGGCGGCGCTGCCCCGCCGCCGCTCGCGCCAGGTGACGCAGACGCGGTCCAGCACCGCGACGCGCCGGGCGGTGAGCAGGCTTTCGTACACGTACGGGATGTCCTCGTACGGTCCGTCGGCGAAGGCGAGGCCGCGGCCGGTCCAGTGGTCGCGGCGTACCGCGCGGTTCCACGCGGCGGGCGCCACGCCGAGCACGGCGGGCTGCCGCGCGACGTCGAAGACCGCCTCGCCCGCGGCCCGCAGGAGGTCGCCGTCGCCGCTGGGCCGCCGCCGCTCCCACACATCCGTCCGCTCGTGGTCCCACAGCAGGACGTCCGGATCGCCGCACGCGCGCAGCCGGGCGTCGACGGCGGCCAGCGCGCCGGGGGCCAGCGTGTCGTCGCCGTCGAGGAAGAGCAGGTAGTCGCCGCGGGCGAGCGCGGCGCCGGCGTTGCGGGACGGGCCTGCGCCGCTCGGGCGGCGCAGGTGCAGGGCGGCCGGCCGCGGGTCGCGGCGGGCGTACTCGTCGATGATCGCGCCGGTGGCGTCCGCCGAGCAGTCGTCGACGGCGATCAGTTCCAGCAGCTCCCCGTCCTGGCGGTCCTGTTCCAGTACGGAGTCCAGGCAGGCGCGCAGATATCCCTGGACGCCGCGGGCGGGGACGATGACGCTGAACCGGGGCATGGCTCTCCCAAGGTCGGGGCGCGCGGACCGACGTACGCGACAGCCGGACACAGAGCGTAATCAGCGCGCTACCTGCTGTCGACCTCGACTGTCACCCGTTCAGCGCACCGCCGTGCCCCCGGGTGCCCGGCGCGTCGAGCCGGGGCCCGTACCGTGCGGGGAAGCCGGTATCGGGGGCCCGCGCCCGGCCGCCGGGCGCAGGACGGCAAGATGGCCCGCAGCAGGGGCGCGTATGCAACCGTTCGGCCGACTTCCGGACTCCTTACGGGCGGGACGGGGGCCACGGGCGTCCGCCGCCGATCACCACCGACACGAAATATGGATGTAGTGACTGTCAAGGAAGCAGACGAGCCGCGGCCGGTGCCTGCCGTCACACCGTCCGCGCAGGTCAGCGTCATCGTCATCGCCTACAACGACGCCGCTCTGGTCGGCGAGGCGGTGCGCTCGGCCCTCGCGCAGGGGGACGCGGTCGCCGAGGTGATCGCGGTCGACGACGCCTCCACCGACCGTACGGGGCCGGTCCTGGACGACCTCGCGCGCGAGCACGGACGGCTGCGGGTGATCCACCGCGCGGACAACAGCGGCGGCTGCGGCACGCCCCGCAACGACGGGCTGCGGGCCGCCACCGGCCGCTTCGTGATGTTCCTGGACAGCGACGACATCCTGCCCGGCGGCGCGGTCGACGCGCTGCTGGGCGCCGCGCTGCGCCACGGCACCCCGGTGACGGCCGGCCTGTGCGTACGCCGTGAGCTGCCCGGACCGCGCGAGGTGCCCTGGCAGCCGGACCTCTACCGCGAGGCCGCCGTGCACACGCCGGTCGCCGCGCACCCGGAGCTGGTCGGCGACACCCTGTGCGTCAACAAGCTCTACGACCGCGCGTTCCTGCTCGACCACGGCATCCTCTTCCCCGACGGCCGCTTCACCTACGAGGACTTCGTCTTCACCTCCAGGGTGCTGGCCGCCGCGCCGAGCCTCGCGGTCGTCCCCGACCAGGTCTACATCTGGCACGTGCGGCGCTCCGCGGCCAAGCAGTCGATCTCGCTGGACCGCCGCGACGTGGCCAACTGGGAGGCCCGTATCGAGGCGCACCGCACCAGCGTGCGCATCCTCGCCGACGCCGGGCACAAGCGGCTCGCGCACGCGGCGCGCACCAAGTTCCTCGACCACGACCTGCGGATGTACGTCCGCGAGCTGCACACCCGGAGCGCGGACTACCGGCAGGAGTGGTGGCGGCTGACCCGCGCGTACCTGGCGGGCTTCGAGGAGAGCGAACTGCTCGCCGCCACCGCGCCCGCCCGCTGGCTGGCGCGGGTGCTGCTGGCCTGCGAGGCACCGGTGGACCCGGACCGGCTGACCCAGCTCGCCGCCCGCCCCGCCCGCCTGCTGCCGCCGTACGTACGCGACGGCGGGCGGCCCGTGTGGTCGCGCGAGCTGCCCGGGATCGAGCTGGACGGCCTGGACGCGCTGCCCGCCGCCGAGCTGCCGGTGACCATCGACGCCGAGCCGGTCCTCGGCACCCGCTGCGTGCTGCGGCTGCGCGTGCACGACCTGTACGGACGCGTCAAGGACGCCGGGCCGACCGCCGTCGAGGTGGAGCTGCGCCGCCGGGCGGACGGCCGGCCGGGCCCCGTACACACCGCCACGCTCACGCCCGGCCCCTCCGGCACGGTCTGGACGGCCGAGACAGCCCTCGACCTCGGCGCCCTGCTCGGACGCGGCGACAAGGACGCCGCGACGCCCGTCCCCTGGGACCTGACCGCCCGTGTGCGCTGCGCGGACGGCTCCGTCCTGGAGGGCGGGCTGCGCGCCGTCGGCTCCGGGCTGCGCAGACACGCACTGCCCAGTGGCCGGCACGGGCTGCTGCTGGTGCAGCCGTACGCGACGACCGGCGGCGCGCTGGCCCTGCGCATGGCGTCCGGCCTGCGCGCGGCCTGGCACATCGCGGCCCGCAAGCTGGGCCGTTAGTCGCATCACAGCGGCCCGGCCGACGGCGGCGGGCCCGGTCCGGCGGCAGCACCGGGACGGCCCCGGTCAGCGCGCCGGTGGCCGCCGTACGGCCCCCGGGAAGGCGCCCTCCGGCGTCCGTCCCTGTTCCACCCGACGCACAACGACCACCTTAGGATGGCGAGATGTCTTACTTGATCACGGGCGGCGCCGGCTACATCGGCGCCCACGTCGTACGGGCCATGACGCAGGCGGGCGAGCGGGTCGTGGTGCTCGACGACCTCTCCACGGGCGTGGCCGCCCGGGTTCCCGAGGGCGTCCCGCTGGTGGAGGGCTCCACCCTGGACCGCGCGCTGCTGGACCGCACGATCTCCGAGCACGGCGTCACCGGCGTGGTGCACCTGGCCGCGAAGAAGCAGGTCGGCGAGTCCGTCGAGATGCCGCTGCACTACTACCGCGAGAACGTGCACGGCCTGCAGACGCTGCTGGAGGCGATGGCCGCGGGCGGCGTCGGCCAGTTCGTCTTCTCGTCCTCCGCGGCCGTCTACGGCATGCCGGACGTGGACCTGGTCACCGAGGACACCCCCTGCTCGCCGATCAACCCGTACGGCGAGACCAAGCTGGTCGGCGAGTGGATGGCGCGCGCCGCGGGCAAGGCGCACGGCATCAACACCGCGTGCCTGCGCTACTTCAACGTGGCCGGTACCGCGACCCCCGAGCTGGCCGACATCGGCGTCTTCAACATCGTGCCGATGGTCTTCGAGAAGCTCACCGAGGGCGCGGCGCCGCGGATCTTCGGCGACGACTACCCGACCCCGGACGGCACCTGCATCCGCGACTACATCCACGTCGCGGACCTCGCGGACGCCCACCTGGCCGCCGCCCGCAAGCTGGCCGAGCCCGGCCCGGTGCGCGATCTGACGCTGAACATCGGCCGCGGCGAGGGCGTCTCCGTCAAGGAGATGATCGACCTGATCAACGAGATCACCGGTCACCCGGACGCCACCCCGGAGGTCACCCCGCGCCGCGCCGGCGACCCGGCCCGGGTGGTCGCGGCCGCCGACCGGATCGCCGACGAGCTGGGCTGGAAGGCCCGCTACAACGTGCGCGACATGATCACCTCGGCCTGGCAGGGCTGGCAGCACCACCGCCCGAGCGCCTGATCCGAGAACGCTCCCCGCACGCCCCCGGTTCCGCCGGGGGCGTGCGGCGTTTCAGGCGCGGCCGTCCGCGCCGTCCGGCGGCGGGCCCGGCTCGCCCTCGGATTCCGCCCGTACGGTCCCGGTCGGCCCGCCCTCGATGTCCGCCCGTACGACCTCGGTCAGCTCGTCCACCGCGCCCCTTTGCAGGCACTGCGCGCGCAGCCGCAGCCGGGGCGGCAGGGCGGCCAGTACACGGTCGGTGAGGTAGGCGTCGACCAGGGGGCGGGCGGCCTTGGCCATGGCGCGGCGGCCCTCGGCGTCGCGGGCGAGGTAGGGCTCGGCGAACTGGGCGAGGATCTCGCCGTGGAAGTGGCGGACCATGAGCGTGTCGCGGTCCGGGCCCGGCGGCACCAGGTCCGCGACCTCTTCGAGCACGGTGCCGATGTAGCCGAGGTGCTCGACCCAGTCGAGGTCCTGGCGGCTGGCGTTGCTGTCGTCGTCGCGGCCCTGGAGGTAGTAGCAGTCGTAGTCGCCCAGGACCGATACGGTCCCGGCGCCGAGCAGGGCCCGGATGCCGAAGGGCAGGTCCTCGGCCCGCAGCCGCCCCTCGACGAAGCGCAGCCCGCGTTCCTGGACGTAGGCGCGGCGGAAGAGCTTGTAGGCGGCCAGCGTCCAGTAGACGGGCGAGTCGAAGGGCGTGACGCGCGGGCTGGTGGTGTGCAGGTCGACGGGGGCGCCGCGCCCGCCCGCGCCGACTATGCGCCCGTAGACGATGTCCGAGCCGTAGGTGTCGGCCAGCGCGGTGAGCCGCTCCAGTGCCTCGGTACCGAGGTGGTCGTCGGAGTCCAGGAAGAAGAGATAGCGGCCGCGGGCACGGTCCATGCCGACGTTGCGGGGCCGGCCGGGGCCGCCGGAGGGCGGCTGGTGGACCACCGTGAGGTTCGGGTGCGTACGGGCCGCGTCGTCCAGCCAGGCGCCGCTGCCGTCGTCGGACCCGTCGTCCACGGCGATCACCTCGACCGCGTCCGGGCCGAGACTCTGGTCGAACACGGAGCCCAGGCTGCGTTCCAGGTAGCGGCGGGTGTTGTGCACCGGCACGACGACCGAGACGACCGGGCCGGTGCCCTGGCCGTCGGAGGCGGGCGGACGGTCTGCTGCCACGGTGTGCCTCTTCCGTCGTCCGGTACGGACCGGCCCCGCGCGCGGGCGGGGCCGGTCCGGCGGGCCTCAGCGCTCCAGCAGAGCGAAGAGCTCCTCCCAGCGCTTGACGATGCGGTCGGTGGAGTACCGCTGTACGTTCTCCCGCGCCGCCGTGCCGAGCCGGTCGCGCAGCTCCTTGTCGGAGATCAGCGCGTCGATGTGCCGGGCCAGTTCGGCGGTGTTGCCGACCACGGCCAGCAGGCCGTCCTCGCCGTCCCGGATGATCTCGTGGACGCCGGGCGCGCAGTCGAACGCCGCGCACGGCACGCCGCTGGCCATCGCCTCCATGAGCGAGAGCGGGAAGCCCTCGGCCCGGGAGGACTGGGCGAAGACGGAGGCGCCGCGCAGCGCGCCCGCCACGTTGTCGGTGCGGCCCATGAACTCCACGCAGTCCGCGAGCCCCAGCGTGTCGGCCTGCTTCTTCAGGATCTCCTCGTCCTCGCCGGAGCCGTAGATCCTCAGCGTCCAGTCGGGGTGGCCCGGCGCGACCGTGGCCCAGGTGTCCAGGAGCAGGTCGACGCCCTTCTCGTCGGAGAGCCGGCCGATGCTGGCGACGACCTTGGCGGTGCGGTCGGAGGGCACCTCGGGCGTCACCGGCAGCGGGTTGGGCATGAAGTCCGCGTTGTCCATGCCCTGCCGGATCCACAGGTCGGCGTCCTCGCGGGTGAGGGCGAGCAGCCGGTCCACGTCCTTGTAGTACTTCTTGACCCGGTTGAAGCGCGAGGACTTGCGGCACGCGTCGAAGGACTCGTGGGTCATGCCGACCACCGGCAGCCCCGCGGTGTCCGCGAGCGCCACCCACTCCATGGCCCACACCTGCGTGACGATGACCATGCCGCCCGGCCGCGCGGCCCGGAACAGCGCGCTGAGCTTGGCGGCCTGCTCCTCCATGCCGGCCTGGCGGGCGGCCCGGCGGCGCTGCTCGGCGATGTTCAGGCGCCCCTTGATGCCGCGGGCGGCCGGTACGGCCTTCGGCGGGTGCACGTCGTACAGGGTCGTCGTCTCGTACGGCAGGTCGGCGCCGAGGTCGGCGCGCAGCTCCTCAGGAGCCGGTACGACGCCGATGACGTGCACGCGGTGGCCGCGCTCGGCGAAGAGCCGGGCCATCTGGTGCGACCAGGTGGTCACCCCGCCCATCTCGTCGACGTTGTTGGAGACGAAGAAGATGTCACGCCCGGTCATCGGGCCTCCCCCTTCACGGAAGCGCCGCTCGGCGCGGAGCCGGTGATGACGGTGGGGCCGGGCAGGGCGCCGCCCCGCACCGTGCCGCGGTCCGCGCCCGCGGGCGCGCCGCCGAAGAACCGCTCGACGATCATGCGGGCCGCGTCGCCCTGGTCGTACTCGCCGAACTCGGCGGTGAAGCGGCGCCGGGCCTCGCGGTGCCCGTCGTCCGCCGCCTTCAGGCCGTCGATCGCCTCGAACAGCTCCTCGGCGGTGCCCAGCACCGGGCCCGGCGCCTTCTCCTTGAGGTCGAAGTAGGTGCCGCGGGCCTCGTTGGCGTACTCGTCGTAGTCGTACGCGAAGAACAGCATCGGCCGGTCGAGCAGGGCGTAGTCGAACATCACGGAGGAGTAGTCCGTGATCATCGCGTCGGCCAGCTGGAGCAGCGGGGTGATGTCGTGCTGCCCGGTGACGTCGATGACCTTGCCGCGTACGGACGGCGGCAGCACCACGTTGTTCAGGTAGTGCGAGCGCATCAGCAGCACGAAGCGGTCGCCGAAGCGCTCGGCGAACTCGTCCACGTCGAAGGGCAGCTCGAAGCCGCGGACCGAGCCGTTGGGGTTGGCGCGGAAGGTCGGCGCGTACAGCAGCACCGTCTTGTCGGCGCCGATGCCCAGTTCCTCGGCGAGCGGGCCGCGCTCGCGCACACCGCTCGCCTCCTCGGCGACCCGCGCGGCGACCAGCGCGTCGTTGCGCGGGTAGCCGCTGCGCAGCAGCACCTCGTCGCGCAGGCGGAAGGCGCGGGCCAGGGTCCGTACGTCGTGTTCGGAGCGGACCAGGAAGTGGTCGAAGCGGTCCAGGACCTTCTGGAACTCGTCCTTGGCGGCCCGCGTCTTGAGCTTCATGCGCGGCTCGTCGAAGCCCATGCGCTTGAGCGCGGAGCCGTGCCAGGTCTGGATGTAGGTGGTCTCCGGGCGCTTGTTCAGGCGCAGCGGGAAGCCCTGGTTGTCGATCCAGAACTCGGCCTGGGCGAGGGCGCGCAGATACGGCCAGCTCCAGCGCTTGACGAGGGTGGCGTCCTTGGGGAAGCCGTCCGGCTTCTTGCCGTCGTAGGCCCACACCGCCTCGAAGTCGACGCCCTGGCGGCGCATCTCCTCGTAGATGGCGCGGGGGCTGTCGCTGTACTGCTTGCCGAGGTGGCTCTCGAAGACGACCAGTCCCTTGTGGACGGGCAGCTTGCTGAAGACCTCGTTGTAGACGCGCAGCTTGGTCTCGCCGGAGTTCAGGTCGCGCTTGGCCTTGCGGGCCTTGCGCACGCTGCTCTTGGCGAGGTCGGCGGCGGGGCTGCGCAGCGCCTGCCGCAGCATCTCGTTGGTGCGCCTGGCCGCCTTGCCCTGGGCGTCCAGGACGAAGGTGAGGTGGCCGCGCTTGGAGGTGGCGGGCTCGACGCGGTCGGAGACCAGCCGGGTGAGGCGGGGGCGCACCCGCAGCGCGTGGGCGCTGTCCAGGTCGACGCCGCCGACGGTCAGGCGGGTACGGGTGGTGACGCCGTCCACGTCCAGGATCAGCCGGACGTCCCAGACGGCGTCGATGACGCCGAGCGGGCGCAGCCGGCGGGCCAGGTCCAGTTCGGCGTCCCAGTGCAGGCCGTCGTCCGCGATGCGCAGCGAGGTCAGCGGGAAGGAGAACGCCTGGAGGCTCTTGCGGCGGGCCTTGAGCTCCAGCCGGCCGCGCAGCGGCGTGCCGGGGGTGACCTTGCCGAGCGGGTTGACGACCGTGCCGGCCAGCCTGACCGTGCCGCGCCCGTCGTCCTCGTAGGAGGTGAGCTGGTTGCGCAGGAACAGCTTGCCGACCGAGCGGGTGTGGTAGCCGGCGTCGGTGACGTCCAGGACGCGGCGGCCCTCGGGGTCGTCGAGGTGTTCGGCGCACCAGTAGATGCGGCCGTCGCGCTCGGCGAGCGGGGAGGAGAGCTTGTCGCGGTTGATCAGGGTGTCCACCGCGGGCATCAGGTTGTGCCAGTCCTCCTGGGCCAGGAGGTAGGCGCAGATGGCCTGGATGGGCTGGACCCGCTCGTACGCCTCCGGGGAGATGCCGGCGAGGTAGCCGTTGGCCATCGCCGCGAACTCGCGGCGGTAGTCCTCGTCCAGCAGAGGAAGATCACGCAGATGCAGCACGAGGTCGTGCTTGAGGAACTTGACGTCCTTGTGGAACTTCAGCTCGGCCAGGCCCTCGCGCTCCAGCAGCTCGTCCACCCGGCGGTGGATCTCCATGCGGTGCGCGAAGTTGGCGATCTCGTGGCGCCGGTTGCTGATCGACTTCGTGGCCGCCTTCTCGAAGACGTTCCAGAAGTAGACGTGGTTGGGGATCAGCGTGATGCGCTTGGCGGCCACATACGCCTGCGCGGAGAAGAGCAGGTCCTCGTAGTGGATGCCGACCGGGAAGACCAGCCCGGCCTCCAGCAGGAACTCGCGCCGGTAGCACTTGTTCGTCGAGAGCGTGTCGAAGACCAGCAGGTCGGGCAGCTCGGAGACGGACTCGATGGTGCGGGTGCGGGAGTAGAGCCAGGGGTACCACTCGGTCTGCTTCTGGTTGCGCGAGTCGACGTTGACCCGTACGCACATGCCGGAGACCAGGTCGGCGCCGGTCCGCTCGGCCGCCTCCAGCATGTTGCGGCAGGCGTTCGGCTCCAGCACGTCGTCGCTGTCCAGGAACATCACGTACGAGCCGGCCGCGTGCTGGACGCCGTGGTTGCGGGGCGCGCCGCAGCCGCCGCTGTTCTCGGGCAGCTGGAGCGCCCGGACCCGGTCCGGGTGGGCGGCGGCGAGCTGCTGGGCCACCTCGAAGGATCTGTCCGTGCTGCAGTCGTCGACGATCAGAACTTCGACTCCGTGGAGCGTCTGGTCCAGTACGGACCGGACGGCCGTCGGTAGCCGGTCGGCGTCGTTGTAGACGATCACGACTACGGAGACGTCAGGCACGGGCACCCCAATCCTCTTTTCATAGCGCTGCGAGACCCCAAAGCTACCTTGGTCCGCGACCGGCCCGGCACGCCGCCGACCGGCGCACGAGCGCACGTTCGCCGCCGGACCTTCCTCTTGTCAAACCGCATTATTGCGGACATTTGGCTTACCGTGGGACTCTCGGCCCGGGGACGATCACCCGCATCGGGAACCGGGTTACGGCATTTCCGACATAGGGAACCCATCGCCTGAAAGCGGCATCTACTCGTTCATGACGCAGGTGAGCAGGGAAGCGCGGCGCCCCGTGAATGTGACCATCAAGACGCTGACCGCACCCCGGTTCGCGCCGCCTTTCGCGGCATTGCTGGCCATGGGCGCCTATTGCCTCGGTATGACGATGCTGGGCAGCTATCCGTTCGGTACCCGTTCGCGTGCCGTCAATGACCTCGGAAACCAGTTCGTCCCCTTCCACGTCCATCTGTGGGACCTGATGCACGGCACCGGCACCGGTGACCTGGCCTTCAACTGGAACAGCGGCTACGGCGTCCCCTTCCTGGCCGATTTCCTCACCTATCTGATGAATCCCTTCTCCTGGCTCGTCGGGCTGTTCCCGCGCGAGCTGGCCGAGCTGCCGGTGTTTCTCGTCACGCTCGGCTGCATCGGGCTCGGCACGGCGCTGATGACGGTCTTCCTCGGGCGGCTGCACCCCGGCTCCGCCTGGCTGCGCGCGCTGCTCGCGGTGGGGTACGGCACCTGCGCCTGGGTGGTGAGCGACGGCGCCGCCGACCCCATGTGGATGTGGGGCCTGGTCTCCCTGCCGCTGATCGGCATCGCCGCCGACTGGTGCCTGCACCGGCGCCGCTGGGCGGTGGGCACGCTGCTGGTCGGCGTGGCCTGGGCCGGGAACTTCTACACCGCGGCGATGGCCACCCTCGCCATGGCGCTCGTACTCGCCGTACGCCTGCTGCTCGCCACGGATCTGTCCGTACGGCACCGGCTGCGCGCCCTGGCCCGGGCCGCCACCATGGCGCTGACCGGCATCCTCCTGGCGGCGCCCGCCGTCACCGTCACCCTCGCGGCCAGCAAGGCGTCCCGGCCCGCCCCGGAGGCCGTCTTCCGGGGCCGCCCGCCGACGCTGGACGTCCTCGCGGAGCTGCTGCCCGGCGGGCGCGGCTCGGTGCCCGCGCCGCACCTGTTCATCGGGATGCTGGGCCTGCTGCTGGTGGCGGCCTTCCCGTTCGTCCGCGCCGTCCCGGTACGCGCCCGCGTCGCCTGGTACGCGCTGGCCGCCTGTGTCGCGGTCTCCTTCGTGTGGAAGCCGACGCTGCTGCTCTGGCACGGGCTGGCGGTCCCCAACGGGAGCCCGTACCGGGCCTCCTTCGTGCTCAGCGCATTGCTCGTGATCATCTCCTGGCTGGCGCTGGCGCACCGGCCGCGGCCGCGCGAGCTGGCGGCCGGCGCGGTGCTGGTGGCCCTGCTCGCCGCGCTGTGCCACGGGCGCAGCGCGGTCGGCCCGGCCACCTGGATCCTGGTGCCGGGGTGCGGCGCGGTGGTGCTGGCTGCGCTGCTGGTGCTGGCGCGGCACCGGGCTCGACGCGCTGCCCGGATCGCCGTCGCCGCCTCGCTGACCTGCGCGGTCTTCCTCGGGTCTGCGTATGCGGCGTTCTCCGTGACGGCCGCCCGGGACAAGATCGAATGGTGGGGGCCGAAGATCACGCTGAACGAGCGGGCCCTCGCCGCACACCGGGGCATCCAGCAGCGCGCGGACTGGCCGCACTCCCGCACCGACCCCGGACCGCACGAGTTCGCCAACAACGACCCGCTGCTGCTGGGCGGCGAGGGCGGCGCGTACTACAGCAGCTACCTGCCGGAGCACACCGCGCGCACGCTGCGCGAACTGGGCGGCGGCTGGTACATCCAGGGCCGCCACACGCGCAGCCTGGAGGACCCCGTAAGCCGCGCGATCATGGGCGTGAGCAGCTTCCAGACCGGCCCGCAGGCCGGCCCTGTCGACGTGGGGCGGGCCGCCGCCGCGCCGCTGCTGACCGTACGGCCCGGCCTGAAGGCGGACGACCTCGACCAGCGGCGGCACGGGGCCGCCGCGCGGGGCATCGACGTGCGCGACGATCCGCGGGTCGGCGGCGGCACGGTCTTCGCCCGCCAGGAACGGCTGCTGGGCGCGCGCGTGTACGAGGTGCCGACGCTGCGCCTGACGGGTGACGGGGGCGGGGGCTCGGGAGGCGGTCCGGCGGCGGGAGGGCATTCGGTGTCGGGGCCGGGGGGCTCTCAGGAGGGCCGTCCCCAGGGGAGCTGGCCTGCGGCGCCGGGGGCTGCCGTTCCTGGCCCTGTCGGTCGCGGTCCCGCCGTGCCCGGCCCTGTTGGTAGCGGTCCCGCCGTGCCCGGTGCCTCCGCCGTGTCCGTGCGGCCGGTGCCGCGCCTGGTGGACGGGGAGTGGCGGCTGCCGGCCACCCGCCGGGGCGGGGCCGCCGTATTCACGGTCCAGTGCGCGCCCGGTTCGGACGTCTTCTGGTACGCGCCCTGGTACCACGGCAAGGTGCGGGCGGCCGGCCATACCTCCCCCGGGTTCGGCAGCCGGGAGACGACCGCTAATCCGATCAGGGGGCTGGGCAGGGTCCCCGCCGACGGGCGGCTGACAGTCTCCTTCAGCAACCCGAAGGCCCAGCGCATCCCGGAACACCCGCTCGGCTGCCTGGCCCCGAAGAAGCTCGCCGCCGCCGTGGCGAAGCTGCGCGCGCAGGGCCCGGTGCGGCTCTCGGCGAGCGGGCACGGGCTGTCCGCCGAGCTGCCCGCGCACAGCACCGGTACCGCCGTCCTGGCCGTACCGGCCGTCACCGGCTGGAGCTGCCGGGTGGACGGCGGCCCGGCCCGCGCCCCGCGCACGTTCGGCGGCCTGATCGCCGTACCGCTGGGGCCGGGCGCCTCGCGGCTGGACTGCTCGTACCGCCCGCCGGGGCTGCTGCCGGGCCTGGCGGCGAGCGGCGGCGCCGTGCTGGCACTGGCCGCCGTGGCCGTCACATGCGGCGCACGGGGGCGGCGGGGCCGGGTCCAGGGCCGAAGCCGGGACCGGTACCGGAACTGGGACCGGGCGCCGCGGTGGGGCGGGGACCGAGCGTGCCGCCGGGCCGGGAATCACGCCCAACCCGTTCGCCCAAATCGTGACATCTCATCTCATTAGTAGAATTGCTGCTTGGGGCGTGGTGGTCTCACCGCGCCGCGCTCCGCCCCGGCGAAAGGGCCCCTTCATGAAGCTCTCGGTCGTCGTCCCCTGTTACAACGAAGAGGAAGTCATCGGCCGCTTCGACGAGGAGATCCGCCAGGTGCTCGGAGGACTCGCCGTCGAGTACGAGCTGTGCTACGTGGACGACGGCAGCTCGGACGGCACGCTGCACCGGATACGCACCCTCGCCCAGCGCTACCGGCCGACCACCCGCTACCTCTCCTTCAGCCGGAACTTCGGCAAGGAGTCCGCGATGCTCGCGGGCCTGAAGGAGGCCACCGGCGACGCCGTCATCCTCATGGACGCCGACCTCCAGCACCCGCCCCGGCTGATCGAGAAGATGCTCGACCTCTACCAGCTCGGCCACGACCAGGTCATCGCCAAGCGCAGCCGGGACGGCGACGCGCCGCTGCGCAGCGTGTGCAGCAGGCTGTACTACCGGGCGATCAACAAGTGGGTGGACGTGGAACTGACCGACGGCGTCGGCGACTTCCGGCTGCTGTCGCGCACCGCCGTGGACGCGCTGGTCTCGCTGCCCGAGTACAACCGCTTCTCCAAGGGGCTGTTCTCCTGGATAGGCTTCGACACCGTCACCTTCGACTACCGCAACGCCCGGCGCGAGGGCGGCGAGACCAAGTGGCGCTTCGGCTCCCTGGTCAACTACGGCATCGACGGCATGATCTCGTTCAACAGCCGCCCGCTGCGGGTGGCGATCTACACGGGCCTGAGCCTGGCCGCGCTGGCCGCCGCGTACGCCCTGTGGATCATCGGCGCGGCGGTCGTCGGCGGGATCACCGCGCCCGGCTATGTCACCCTCGTGGCGATCATCGTGGGCCTGGGCGGCCTCCAGATGGTGATGCTCGGCCTGATTGGCGAGTACATCGGCCGCATCTACTACGAGACGAAGCGGCGCCCGCACTTCCTGGTCAAGGAGACCAACGGGACCACACCCGCCCACACCCCCACGGCCCGGGTCGCGGGCCGGGCCCGTCGATGAACCGGCTCCCCCAGCTGGCCCGGCTGCTGCGCTTCGCCGTCGTCGGCGGCGTCAACACCCTCACGTTCTACGGGTGCTACCTGGCCCTGCACCCCTGGCTGCCGTACTTCGCCGCCTACACGATCGCGTTCCTCTTCAGCATGGTGGGCTCGTTCTTCCTGAACACCTACTTCACCTACCGCACCCGCCCCAGCTGGAAGAAGTTCCTCCTCTTCCCGCTGACCCAGGTCACCAACTACGTGGTGCAGAGCGCGGGCCTGGTGGTGCTGGTGAACTGGTGCGGCCTGGGCACCCGCATCGCGCCGCTGCTCGCGGCGGTACTGGCGATCCCGTTCACCTATCTGGTCTCGACGCGCATCTTGGTGCCGGGGCGGGTTGCGGCGTCCGTGGGGGGTGTGGAAGGCGGGACGGGGGGCGGCCGTACGGGGGGCGATGGCTGTACGGAGGATGACAGCCGTGCAGGTGACGGTGGCCGTGCAGGCGGCGCCTCCTGTCGGACCGGTGAGGACGGGGGCCATACGGGTGTTGACGGCCGTACGAGCGATGACGGCCGTACGGGGGACGACGGCCGTACGGGGGACGAGACTCAGCCGGTGCGGTCCGGCGGGCCGGCCTGACCCCGTCTCGGCTGCTGGACCGTCCACTTCTGGAACGGGCCGTCCGCCCCGGTGTCCCGCTGCCGCACCGCGTGCAGCCGCGCGTCGTTGCCGAGGACGGCCAGGACGGCGCGCCCGTCGGGGTCCTGTCCGATGGCCGCCGCACCCGAATGCGGCACCTTTCCGGTCTGCCAACGCCCCGGCCCGTCCTGGTCCGCGTCGTTGAGCGCGTACCGCAGCTCCCCCGCACCGTCCCGGGCCGCGAGCACGACCGTACGGGCGGGCTTGCCGACGGCCGCCGCCGCCACCCGCCCGTACCCGCCGACCGGCTCGTACCGGGCCGCGAGCCGCCAGGACGCGGACCCCTGCCGCTCGGCGAGCAGGACCCGCGCCGTGGCGCTCTGCCGGTAGGCCAGGCGCACCGCGCCGTCGCCCAGCGGGACCAGGCTCAGCGGCCCGGCGGGGTCGGGCAGGCTGGTACCGCCGGTGGGCTCGGGCAGTTCCCCCGGCTCCTTCGAGACCCAGTGGTGCACCTCCTTGCCCGGCGCCACGACGTGCACCAGCCCCTCGGAGTCCACGCACGCGTCCAGCCCGTCGACGACGCCCGGCACCCGGCCCGCCGGGCCGCCGGGGACCGTCGGCGGTGCCAGCCGCCGCCACAGGGACCAGTCCGTACCGCGCGCGCCGCTGCGGTAGCCGACGCCGCCCTGCCAGTCGCGGGCGAAGACATGCACCGTGCCCTCCTGATCGACGGTGGCAGCCGGGAAGCCCGTCTCCAGCGACCTGACCGGCGCGGCGTCCGGGACACCCAGCGACTCCCACGCGCCGAAGGTCGGCACACCGTCGCGGGCGGTGCCGTTCTGAAGAGCGGTCAGCAGCTCGCGGCGGTGCGCCTGGTTACGGGCAGGCAGGACCGTACGGGAAACGAAGAGCTGGAGGGCGCCGCCGGGGTGGCTGACGGCGTGGATCTGCCCCTGGAACATCCGGCCGCCGAGCAGGTGCGGGCCGCTGAACCTACCGTTGCCCGGCGCGGTCTCGGCCCAGCACACCGCGGCCCCGTCCAGTACGGCGAAGGCCGCGAGCCGGCCGTCCTTCAGGGGCCGCAGCCAGCTGTTGGAGCCGGGGGCGCGCAGCCGGGTGCTGCGCGTCCAGTTACGGGACCAGCCGTCCAGCGCCGAACCGCCCACCTTGCGGTCGCCGCAGCCCGCCCGGTCGCCGCAGTCGCGGCCGTCGGCCCAGCCGTAGACGGACAGCAGGCGGGCCTTGCGCCGGGCGGCCGGCAGATCGAGGTTGTTGGGCAGGGCCTCCGTCTCGTACCCGAGGTAGCTCTCCACGACGGTGGGACGGTTGTGCTCGCGCCCCCAGTAGCCCGCGAGCGCCGCCTGCGCGAAGTACGCCGAGGCCGTGTGGTCCTGGTGGTCGTAGTAGAAGAGCCCGCGCAGTCTGGGGTCGTCGGTGCGCGGCGCCGGGTGCGGGGCGTGCACCGCGTTCGGGTCGAGGGTGCGGACCACGGTCGGGCGGACCCGCTCCAGGAGCGCGATCAGCGAATCGACGACCTGGTCGCGGGTGTACTCGAAGGTGCGCTGTACGGGGGTGGCCTCGGGGCGCAGCGTGGACAGCGTGCCGGTGGCGCCCAGCCACAGGCCGCGCAGGCTGTGCGCGCGGGGCTCGGAGACGGTACGCGCCTCGACCAGCTCCATGAAGACCAGCTGGTTGTGCGGCGCGGCCCGCAGGCTCTGCACCTCGACCTGGAAGCCGGGCAGCAGCGAGATGGCCTCCACGTCCCAGGGGCTGAGCGGGTCGCCGGTGGCCATCACCGCGTGCGCGGCCCGCAGCCCGTTGGTACGGGCCCGCGCGAAGGCGGCGCGGTCGCGCGGCGGCAGCCGGTCCCCGCGCCCGTGCTCGGCGGTGTTGCGGCCGTCCGACTCACCGCCGGTCAGGCACACCGTCACCGAACGGGCGCCGCTGCGCACCGACTGCTCCAGGGCCGGGTTCATGAAGTACAGGGAGTCGTCGGCGTGCGCGATGACGTGCAGGAACGCCTGCTCCGCACCGGACGCGGCAGCCTCCCGCTCCAGCGCCGGCGCGGCGACCTGCGACAACGGCGCCCGCGGCCCGAACCAGGCCCACACCCCGGCCCCGGCCGTGACCGCGACCGCTCCCCCACCGGCCACCTGAAGCAGACGCCGACGGGACACACGAGGCGAATGCATCGACACAGCACTGCTCCTCCACGACACCCAACAGCACCCAAGCCCCACCAAACCCACTCACAACAGGCTGAGCCACCTCCCAAGATGCATTCCCTCAGTATTCGGTTGCGGGGGTGGTGGGGGTGGGTGCGGCGG